>NZ_JBYSXD010000039.1:0-45430 GCF_058781865.1 Arthrobacter sp. FW306-1B-F12A | reverse complement strand
GCCGTCGGCATGGTCAACATCCTTCCACGAGCACCAGCTCGCTAGGTCAAGGAGTCAACAAAACCGGGGGCAGTCCCCGGCTTGGGCCGAGCAACCTGGTCGATCCTTGCGGATCCACGCCCAACGGCAAAAGCACCATCGCGGCGAGCTCAACCTTGGAAAGATGGCTGTGACCCTGTTTGACGGTACCCAGGAAGGATTTCAGACCGTTCATCCGGGTACACCCTGATGGACACGGTTCATTCCGCGACGATGAACTCGTGCGCCAGTGCGTCCATCCCTAGAGCGTCCAAGAGCGACCTAGGTTTCACTCCAAGCTGTAGACCGATCCAGAAGCGCAGGACCAACAGGTTCTCGCGGAGCGTGTTGAGCATTACGAGAGAGTCCGGCTCCGGGCGATCCGGGTGCTTCGCTCCCATGTAGGCGGCATCGGCCCGTTCAATCCATCCTTCGATATCGGCAAAGGGCGTGACCAGCATGTCGCCGAGGATCACCCGCAGCCCTGGTTTGAAGTTCATCTGCTTACGGTTATTGAGGTTGGCCCCGTTGTTCTTCTCGACGTCGATGAGGTATCCGAGGGCCTCCAGTGCGATCCCGCTCTGCACCACGCTCGGATGGCCCCAGGGATCGTCGGAACGAAGAACATTCAGAAGCGGACCGATCACCCGCCCATATTTTTTCCGTAATCGTAGCCAGCGCGACACGCCCCTGCTTCCCACCTCTTCGTATGGGAAGAGAAAGCGGGGGTCTTTGGTCCACCCGTCATGCTTCGGGAGGCGGTGGGTCGCCACTGTCAGCCAGCGCTCGCCCATGTCGCCCCCTTCTGCGCTCCGGTGCGGATCGTCGATGCGCCTCACCTTGGTCGATGAGATCCCGAACGACTTCCAAGCGGCGACAGACACAAGGTCAAGGACAGCGCCGTGGAGCTGGAGATGATCATTCCAAGTCCGCGCCCTGTGGACAGAGGTTTCCAGCTCGACGCCTTCGTAGGCAAGGAATCCACCACTCGACCGCTCGGTTCTCCAGCTCGACCGCATCATAAGGTTCATCGGACGGGCTAAGGCGATCGGCTCCGCGCTCGTCAGAGTCATCTGAACCGACTGAATGCGGTTTTTCTCGTTGGACTCGGTCTTGATCTCCATGCTGCTGAGACGCGTCCAGGCCGCCATAGCGGGGATCTCCGTTCGCAGGCCATCGACCTTGCTATATCGAAGGTGGCTACCACCAAAGACCGCATAATTTGCGACGATGTGCCCCTGGCCCACGTGGAAGTTAGAACTCGAGCCGGTGGAACGGCATCCGACCAGCACCACGGGTCCACGAGCATCCTCCAGAAGGAGCACCCGAGGCGGCTTGTAGCTGCGTTTGGTGCGATCGGGGTCGTCGCCGAAGTACACTCCTGAAGACCACCACCGGCCGTACGGGTCGTTCTCGGCGAACATCCCTTTGAGGGGCACGGTGAGGTCGATCGTGGTCCCCGTGTCTCGAAGCATGACTGCAATGTGGTCCGTACTTGGATCGCCGTCGACTAGCCAACCTAGCCTTGGCTCACCCGGCGTCAGCTCGTTGTCTGCCACGTTGCCCCTCCATTAGTGGCTCTTCACGGTTCGTGGGGAAATAGATCCCCGGGATGAGTGTCATGCCGCCGTCCGGACGGCACTTCTCAAGAGAATAACCGATTTGTAATTGGCCGGATTGCGATAGCCACGGGCGGTGCGCTTGATCTGCTTGATGGCCGTGTTGTTGGCCTCGACCTTTCCCGTCGTGGCCCCGGTGACAATGAGGACCTCGATCTCTTTCCACCACCGGCAGACGGTGCGGTAGAGCCTGCTCGTCTCCGGCCGTGCCGCTGCCTTGACCAGGTCCTCGAGTTCTTGCTTCGCCGTCGCGGCGTCCTCCAGGGAGCCGGTGCGCAGCAGGAACCGCAGCTGTTCCTTGACCTGCCAGACTGCCTGGAGCGTGCCGGTCGGATCGTCGGCCGCGAACACTTCTGCCAGCCGTCGGGCTGCCTTCTCCGTGAGGGTATCGCCAGCGCGCAGGAGAAGCATCCGGTGCGCCCAGGCCTTGTCCACGGACCTTCCCCAGCGGCCCTTGACCTGTTGGGAGAGGTTCTGCCGTGTCTCGGTCACGGCCTGGTTGGCCAGGGAGATCAGGTGGAAGTGATCGACCGCGACAGCGGTCCGGGGAAGCCACATCCGCAGCGCCTTGCGGAACGCCGCCGAAGGGTCGATCGCCACGACCTGCACGGCCAGCCGCCACGCCAGCGGGCGTGCGAACAGCCAGTCACCGACGCCCTTGTGGTCCCGGCCGTCCACGACGCCCAGCACCTGGCCGGTGTCCAGGTCAACGATCGTGGTCATCCAGGGCTCGAACCGCGTCCAGGCCTTGGATTCGGGGTCCTGGAAGTAGCGCACGGACCGGAACCGGTGCTCATCGATGCCCAGCATTCTTGGACTCAGCTGGTCAACATCCGGAAGGGTGAGGAAGCAGGCTTCATTGAGCGCGACACGGACCATCCACCAAGACACCGCGAACGCGGCAGCAGTCTCCGAGACGGCCCGGCCCGAACGGATGACCGCACCCACGAGCTGGTCCCGGAGCCGGCCGGTCGAGCGGGCACGCCGCGGGACCTGGGCAGTGGACTCAAAGAACGAGAGCCTCTCGCACGCCGGCTCCTCGCAATACCAGCGGTACTTGGACCAGAGGACCTCCACCGGGCCGGCGACAGGAATGTCCCGGATCCGCTGGAAGCGTCGTTCCTTCCGCCGCGACGCAACCACCCCGCACGTGGGGCAGCCCGGCGGCTGCTCGGTTTCGACAATGACCCGGCGACCGCCGCCAGGGCTCACGCCGGTGGAAATGACACGGTAATCGGGCAGGTTGAAGAGGATGGTGGCAGCCTCAGCTGCGACCCCGGTAGGCTCGATCAAGGCTCGTGGTCCTGTTCCAGGTTGAATGCTTAGACACACTCATCCCAACAGGGCCACGGGCCCCCTTGTCTTCAACGACACGAACTCAGTTCCCCACCAACCACGAAGAGCCGGCATCCTCGACCACGCCGTCGAAGACAACAGAATCACGAAGAACCCGGCCCGAGACCTCACGATCAAAAAGAAGCCGATCCCCGATGAGGTGTTCCTGTCGCATGCCCAGGTCGAGGCACTGGCCCGCACATCGCGGCACCCCGACCTTGTGCTGTTCCTCGCCTACACAGGCCTCCGCTGGGGGGAGGCCACAGCGTTGCGGGTGCGAAACGTGGCCCCCAAAACACGCCGAATTAACATCCGCGAAGCCGTCGCCGAGGTCAACGGCAAGGCCGTTCTGGGGAGAGTCAAGAACCACGAGAAACGCACCGTGGCATACCCCGACTTCCTCGACGGCGCGGTCAAAGCCGCATGCAAGGGCAAAGGTCAGGAAGACCGTCTGTGGAACTCCGATGAGGGCGGTTACCTACGGCCAGGCAACGCTGCTTCGGGCTGGTTCGCCGGGGCAGTGAAGCGCACCCAGTCAGCCGATGCGACGTTCCGGCGAGTAACGCCCCATGATCTGCGACATACGGCTGCTTCTCTTGCGATCAGCGCTGGGGCTAACGTGAAGGTCATCCAGAGGATGCTCGGCCACAAGTCGGCCAAGGTTACCCTGGACACTTACGCCGCGCTGTTCCCTGATGACCTCGACAACGTCGTTGACGCCCTAAGCCGGCAACGGGTTGAACAATTGCGAGACAAGCAGGTCTTTGACGCTACCGATGAAGACGGCCAGCCACAAATGGCCACGCGGCCCTGAAAATCAATGGGCGTGGTGTCTCTCTCGAGTTCAATTCGGCCGTTTTAGCTGCGACCTTCGGCAGGAAATGGCCGTCGGTGCGGCCCGTTAGGGGATCCACCAGCGGGTCGGGGGCCGGTCAAGCCAAGGATCCAGGTGGCCTGGACCAAGGCAAGGATGTGACGGGCACTAGCTAACCAGTCGGCGATAGCGGGATGCGAACGCGGGCTCGCCCCCTTCCATGATTCGACAAATGGCATCTTTCACTTGTGGTTCTTGGATTGATCCACTTTGACCGACTAGCGGCACTGGTCCGTACTTGAGCACAGAGACATGCTCTGAATCGGCGTTCACAACGATGTTCGCGTTGTGAGTCACAACGATCACCTGGCGTCGCTTCTTGATCTGTTTCAGCGTGGTGACAATGAGGTCCGTGATCAGCTCGTTGTCGAGGTCATCTTCCGGCTGGTCCAAGATCAGCGGATCAGCGCTCATCCGGAGGATCACCGAGAGGAGCGTCGCCGTTTTCTGGCCGGGGCTTCCCTGTTCCAGACCACGGAAGTTACTCTCCCCTGACATCTTGTATCGGACTCGCAGGAGATCCTCTGGGAACCACAGGGCGAGATTTACTGCAAATTCAGTCGCATCAATTGTGGACAGGTGAGTGATTAGTCTCGAGTCGATGGCGACCCCTGAAGATGCAAGGGTAGGTGCTTCGGGACCAGAGCTCCTTAGCTCCGAAAGGAGTCCTTTCAACTGCGTCAGCTCACCGAGATACGAAGGGTTCTTCGAGTCGGACTTCAATATTTTCTGAACCCCGCCGGACCCGGAATAGAACCCTTCGTACGAGCTGGGTTTCTGTGTAATTTCTCTTAGGTCCATTTCCAGAGATGACTGATCCGCCATCTCGAAAAGATCAAGTTTGAGTGAAGTAGCATCAAGCTGCAGATCAGCGAGATACTTCCTTCGGCGCTGGGTCAGGTCGGTTCGATGGGCTTGGATAAGTACCAGAACGGCTTCAGCATCGTCTATCAGCTGCTTCCTAGAGGCCTTGGCTCGCTCGACCTCGCCTATACGCCTTACAAGAGTACTTCGTCCCGCCGTTAGTTGCACGAATCGGCCATCCGGATCCCCGATGGAGTCTGAATCTCCGGACGCAGCCAGGTCTTGGCTGATTTTTCCTCTGATCTCGCCGATGCGTTTCTGACTAGGTGACTCCCCAGCTGCAGAGAGAGCAAGCCGAGAAGCCTCGAGTTTTGCCACTGTTGACCGAACGGAAGCTACCGCCTCCACCTCCGCGGTGTGACGCAGCGCCCAAGGCTGCCAGACCCGACTAGCCAGTTCGGACCCTTCTAGCAGCGTGGCGAGATCGCCAATGCTATTGCGTAGGCGAGATTCGAACAGCTCGGCTTCCCGTTCGACGACGAGGTGCGCTGTCTCAGCTGCGGCCAAACGGTCGAGTTCTTCCATCTCTCCGGAGTCTCGCAAAGCTTTGATTTTGTCGAGCTCCGCATCAACGTCCGTTAGCTCTCCACGTAGACGCGTTTCGCTCTCGATAAGCGTCGCGTTGCTGGCCGTCTTCTGCAACTTTTCGGCATATTCGGACTTGAGAAGCTGAAAAGTTTCGAGCCACTCGGCATGGGCTATTTCCGGCTGCGCATCAATGATCGAAAGCAGGCTCTGGGTGTCTTTTGCAGTTTCGTAGACCTGCTTCTGGCTATATATGAGTATGGGGAAACGGTCGGCCACTGATCCCTCCTGAGATATCCAGGTGCCGTCTGTTTCGACCTCAATTTGAGATTTGCTGGGAGCGGATCCATGCCAAAGAACGCGGTAGAGATTGCCATTTTTTCTGTAGTGAACCTCTATTTCCGTCTGTTCATCCCAGAACCGGACATCCCCAGGTCGCTCCTTGGCTGCAGAGAACCATTCGAGGTCTTGGTGGAGCGCCGGCGGGAGTTCCGCGAACCGGCCTAAGCACAGCCGGATGACCTCGACGATGGTGGACTTTCCAACCCCGCGGCCACCGATCAATGAAGTTAACCAAGGGCCGAAAGGAACTTCGGAAGAGTCTTCTCCTCTGCGTACTACAACTCGTTCAATGCGATTGTGTCCCACGTCGTTCGGATCAACTTGTGTGTCAATCGAACGAAGTACCGAGTCTCCTCCATCGGCTAGAGCGAGGCGAACGCCGTTCAAGTCCAGCGTCTGCATCTTCATCCAAGTGAAGTGACTGCCTGGGAACTTAGCCTCTTTGCCAGGCGGACACAATGAGCTATCGAGATGGTGGGCATCCGACCCCAGCACAGGGATCCATCCAGCTTGAAGGGCTTCACTGATGCGCTCGGAAGCGATCAATTCGACGGCTGAAACCGCGCCCAAGCCCTTGATCTGCTCAAACGTGCGTCGCTCGGCACTGAAAACGCCCATAGGGCCGTCCGCGTGAGCGGGAATTGGCAGACCACCCGCATCTACAATGATTTTGCAGACATCGTGAAATGACTTGGAAGTGGTCTCCGTGCTAGCACCTCGCGTGCCACCGTATCCAGAGTTATGAATAACACCGTTCGCCGTCTCGGCGGGCTCACTGGGATCGAATACCGCAAGGAGATGGAAGCCACCTTCGGTCGTTATTTCGACGCCGGGAAAGATAGTGAGATGCCTGAAGTCCTCGTGTGCGGTTTCCTTGAGTCGCTGCAGTACCGTCTGAGCCTCGGCTACCCCAGTGTGACAGTTGTGGTCCGTGATGACGATTGCGTCAATCTCGGCTCGCATGTAGGTGAGCAGCCAGTCTTCGAAGGAAACTTCGATGTCGGATTTAGTCTCCTCCAGTCCACCGAAATCAAATGAATGTGGACTGTGGGCATGGAAATCTATCTTCCACCAGCGCGAACCGCGGCTATCTGTATGAGACACCGAATAAACATAGCAATTGTCGGCGTATCAATAGTTAACCGTGACTGCGACACGGTGTGCGGCTGGTTCTCAGCATTGATTGCTGGAAGCTGCCAGTCATGAGCCCTCCCTGGCCAATTCTTCACGCAGGACCATCGAAATCCGGTACGAACAGCTCCCCCGTGAGTGACTACCCGTGGTGCATTTTGGTGCAGGAGTACCTGCGAGTATCTGGGTGCTCCCGTGAGCAAAGCGGCCAAAATCGCTGAGTTTGCAGGAGTTTTTATGCAACACCCTGAACCCGTTTGACCTACGTAAAGGTTTCAAATCCCACCGTCACCGCCAATGAAAACCCCCGGAATTCCGGGGGGTTTTCTGCATTTCGAAACTGGTCGCGCCCGCGTCGGGGATGTTGACGTGGCGGCTACGCGTGAGGCGGTAGCCTCTGCTAAATCTCGAGCACGGTCGCGTGACGCCGCCTGAACGGTGCGACAAGCCGCCCGGCCTGCCGAGGCCCCCATAGCGGCCTTGTGGCTGGTCGCGGCTGAAGGTGGCCAACGCGCTCATGATGGGCCGCGGAGCTGACCATGAAGCCAAGGATGGCCAGGCCAACAATGAACGCGTAGATGACGCCACGCTCAAAAATGCCTGAGAATTCGGTTTTACCGCCGGTGAGCAGCATCAACAATCCCGATACGCCAGCGACGATGGCCAGTCCGAAAAACCAAAGGCTTGCGTCGGTCCGCCTGAACCAGAGCACGCCGATCGAGACGAGCGTTACGAAGATACCCAACGACAGAATGACGACGGCGGGGTCGTGGATGCCAATAGTGTGGCCTGCATTTGGATAGTCTTCGGGGAAGACGCCGATGGCGAAAATAGCCAGCCCGGTAACGGCGAGCGACCAACGAATGATGGTTGTCGTCACCTTGGCAAAACCGGTGGGCCGCATCCGAATCTTGCCGTCAGTTTTGTCCCGACGTACCGCCTTGTACGCGTCATCAAGGTCGCCGGCATGTGCTGCAATCCAGAGCACCGGCGAAGTGATGAGACAGGCCGCTACCACGACGTTCACGCCGATGAAGATAAGAGCCAGATCCATCGCAGCGAAAGACGGAGAACACACGTAGCGGGCAGGGTTGCCGACGTTGTCGCAGTGCACCGCGCCGAGGTCGCTGACGTAGTTCGATGCGTAGCTGTAAGTGCCATTGCCTTTCCACCCAAGCTGAACGACCCACTCAAATACGATGAAGCTAAGCATCGCTTTTGCGGCCCATGATCCGATCATGTGCCGAGTATCCGACGTCCTTGGACGCCGCCCCAAACACCAGCCGCCGAGTAGCTCGATCCAGCTGTTCACCTTGTTCATAGCAAGGATTAAGGCGCTCGACTGGACAAAATACTAGAGGTTCCGCTACTCGAATGAAGACCTGCGCATCCTTGCACGGAATTGAGTAGAGGAGAGTTCGCCGTGCTACCCGTTAACTAGTCCAGCGAATAGCCTCCGTGCTGAGGCGGCGATAGTTGAGGCATCGGTAAGTGGGCAGCCTAGAATCGTCGTATGGGTCTCCTAACCTTCAGCATCAACGTCACCCTTGACGGTTGCGTCGACCACCAGGAAGGCATCGCCGACGACGAGACGCACGCCTACTTCACCCGCCTCATGGACGAGGGGGGCGCAATGCTCTGGGGTCGCACCACCTACGAGATGATGGAGAGCTACTGGCCAGCGGTCGCCCGCGGCGAGGAGGACGCGCCGCCTGCGATGCGCGAGTGGGCGCTCAAGCTGGAGGCCAAGCCGAAGTACGTTGTGTCGTCGACGCGAAGCGACTTCCCGTGGACCAACAGCCACCACCTCGTAGGCGACCTCCAAACGGCGGTGCAGGATCTCAAGGATGCGACTCCCGGCGGGGTGCTCGTCGGCAGCGGCAAACTTGCGACAGGGCTGGACCAACTGAGTCTGATTGACGAGTACAAGTTCCTTGTCCATCCCAGGATTGCCGGCCACGGTCCCACCCTGTACCAAGGCGGGCTGCCCAGCACCCGACGCCTCGACCTGATCTCGGCGGAGCCGCTCAGCAACGGCGCGGTCGCCTTGCACTATCGACGGGCTGATTGAGGGTGGCTGTCCGTCGCGGGTGAGCTTCGGCTGAAAGACCGTGCGCTCGTTAATGTAGAACCAGATGCGTGCGGTGCCCTTCGCCGTCGGCCTGTGCTGCCAGCGCTCGTAAGTCGCGCAACCCCACTCGAGGTCGGCGCTGCCGTGTCCGGCTACGGCCGTGGCCGTCTCTTTCCAGCTGGTCAGCTCGGCCAAGGCGAGGTGCGGCTGGTTGGTTGAGAAAGAAGTCGCTTGACCCCCTCAGATCTACTCGTGTAGATTCAGTCAAGAATGTTAGCCAGGTCACACCCAAAGAAGGTCACCCGAACAGCCTCTGAGCCCAAAAGAGATGACCAGCCCATGAAGACCCCAACGACAGCCGTGGACCGTCCGGGCCTGGCCATACTCGGCGCCCGCACCCTGGGTAATGCCCTGGGCTCCGGACGAAACTCGCTGAACGCCCTGCGCTTGGTCTTCGCGGCAGCCGTGATCGTCTCCCATTCCTGGTGGCTGGGTGGCTACGGCCCGGAACCCTCGCTTTACGGGATCAAGCTCGGGACCGCTGGCGTCATGGGCTTCTTCGCCATCTCCGGCTATCTCATCACCGTCAGTGCCGAACGCTCGGACACTGTGCTCGAGTATGCCGCAGCACGGCTCGCCCGCATCTATCCTGCCCTCGTGGTCGCGGCCCTTACTGTTGCCTTCGTGGCAGCACCGCTTGGCGCCCTCCTGACACACGGGACCTACGACCCGCGCGGAGCATTGACCTTCCTCGGCGCGGCCCTGGCACTCAGCATCGGCGTCATGGACACACCCGCCATCGGGACGTCGCTCTGGGGCAACAACGACCGCTTTGACTGGAACGGCCCCCTATGGACCCTCACCTGGGAGGGGCTCTGCTACGTCATCATCGCCGCGATCGTGTTCCTGCTCCGTAGGATTCCGGAGAGCAGGCGAGGCACGGCCACGGCAATATTCCTGCTTTTTGCCGCATCCACGGGAGCAGTCTTCGGAAAGCTCCTCGCAGGCAGCTTCGGGCCGAACCGCACCGAGTTCGTCCTTCCGCTGCTCGCGGTCTTCATGGCGGGATCCCTCCTTGCCACCCAGAGACACAGGGTCCGCGTCGGTGCGGCGCCGAGCCTCCTCGCCGCACTGGCCGTGTGGGGCGCCCTCGCCACGGGCTACGGCACAGCCCTCGCCCCGCTACCGTTTGCCTATCTCGTCCTGTCGATCGGTTCAATCGTCAGCGCGTCCGCCATCGGGTCCCGCTACGACATCTCCTACGGGATCTACATCTACGGATGGCCCGTCCAGCAGCTCCTCGCAGCCGCCCACATTCCATCCCACGTTCCCGCGCTCGGGTTTGCTGCGTTCGCTCTCGTGGCGGTCTGGCCGCTTGGTTTCTTGAGCTACGTGGCCATTGAACAGCCAGCCCAGCGGATCCGGCGCGCCCTCATGCGCCGCCTCGCCCTCCGGGCAGCCAGCTAAAATAATCCGCTTAAACGCTTGATCACGAGTCAAGTGCCAGCTATCGTTGCCGTGATTAAGCGTTTAATCAAAGATCCTTAGCTCCACCACAAGCTCCCCCCGACTGCTCAACAACGCCGTGTGCAGAGGCTCGACGCAGAGCTATCGGCGGTCGAGTAGTCCTGACCGAGACCCGGAGATCTTATGGCCCACTCAGCAAGGAGGCTGTCGAAGAGGGCGAGCATGCTCGCCCTCTTCGCCGCGCTCACGATGTTTTTCACCACAACCATAGTTACCGGGGACATCCCCGGCGCAGGAGCCGTCGGCAGCGCGACCCCACCGCCAATGCGGGCCGTCTACCACATGACTCCCCCGTCAGGTTGGCTGAGCGACCCTCAGCGGCCCATCTATCTCAACGGCAAGTACAACCTGTATTACCTCCACAGCAACCAGGACAACGGCCCCGGCGGATGGCGACACGCGACGTCGTCGGACACTGTGGTGTTCAACGACCAAGGCGACGCCCTCCCCCTCCAAAGCAATTTCCCCGTCTGGACCGGCTCCTCGGTGATCGATACCAACAACACCGCGGGCTTCGGGGCCGGCGCCGTCGTCGCGCTCGCCACGCAGCCCACCGACGGCGACCCGTTCCAGCAATCGCAATACCTCTGGTACTCGACCGACGGCGGGACAACCTTCACGCAGTACAGCGCACCGGTCATTGCCAACCCGGACGCCTCGGACTGGTTCCGCGACCCGAAGATCGTTTGGGACGCGGCACACTCGACCTGGGTAGCCGCGATCGGCCGCCAGCAAAAGATTACCTTCTACACCTCGCCGGATCTTAAGACGTGGACGCACCAAACCGACTTCAGCTACACCACCCCGAACATCGGCGGCGTTGAGTGCCCGGACATCTTCCAGATGAAGGCCAACGACGGTTCGTGGCATTGGGTCATGGCCGGGAGCATGCAGGGCGACTACAGCGGCAAGCCGGACACGTATGCGTACTGGACCGGCACGTGGAACGGCTCGGCGTTCGTCGCGGACCAGACGGACCCGCAGTGGCTCGACTGGGGTTCGGACTGGTACGCCTCGGTGACCTGGCCGGACGCCGCGAATCCCGACACCTCCCGTTACGCGATCGGCTGGATGAACAACTGGCACTACGCGCCGCACACCGTGCCGACGGACTCCACGGACAACTACAACGGCCAGATGTCGGTGGTGCGTCAGCTCAGCCTCAAGTCCGAGGGCAGCGGTGTCTACAGCCTCCTATCCCAGCCGACCCCGAATCTGGCCAACTACGCCACCAAAACCGTGAAGCCCGCCAACGCGACGGTCAATGGACGGACAACCCTCGACTACCACGGCTCCGCCTACGAGCTCGATGCGGACGTCAGCTGGACCACCCTGAACAACGTCGGCATCTCCGTCGGCGAGAACAAGGACGGCAGCCGGCACACGAACATCGGTGTCTACGGGGGCAACCTCTACGTCGATCGCTCCGCGCAGGACCAAGTGCCGTATTCCTTCGGCACGTACCAGCAGTCCCAGGCGCCGCTCGCCTCGGGCACGACGTCCTTGCACCTCCGGATCCTCGTGGACCATGGCAGCGTGGAGGTCTTCGCCGACGACGGCCGGATCGCACTCTCGAACCAGGCCTTCTTCACGTCGTCGGACACGGGGATCTCCCTCTACACGATCGGCGGCAGCGCAAACTTCGCCAACCTCTCGATCACGGAATTCGCCAACATCACCGAACAGGCGAACCCCGCGGCGCCGTACGCGGACTTCGAGGGCAGCACCTATGGTTCATGGACGACGGCGGGAGCGGCCTTCGGTTCCGGGCCAGCCGCCGGGGCGCTCCCCAACCAGCAGCCCGTCACGGGCTACCTCGGGAACAAGCTCGCCAACAGTTTCAACGGCGGCGACGCAGCGACCGGAATGCTGACCTCGCCGTCGTTCACCATCGGCCACTCGTACGTCAACTTCCTCGCAGGAGGCGGGAACAACCCGAGGCCGTCGGACGTCTTCGCCGACTTCGAGGGCGCGACGTGGGGTGCCGGGTGGACGGCGTCGGGCAGTTACATTGGCCAGGGCCCGACGGCGGAATCCCTCCCCAACCAGCTCGGCTCCAAGGTCCTCGATACGTACGTCGGAGGAGGTGATGCCTCCACGGGCGCGATCACGTCACCGACGTTCACGATCACGCGGGACTACATCGACTTCCTCATCGCTGGAGGAAACCACCCCTGGGGCCAGTCCGGCGCCGCGGCGGTGAACCTCCTCGTCAACGGGCAGGTAGTGCGAACGGCAACAGGCCAGAATTCATCGACGATGTCGAACGTGAACTGGGACGTCCACACGCTCGTGGGGCAGAAGGCCCAAATCCAGGTCATCGACCACGCAAGCGGATCCTGGGGCCACATCATGGTGGACCAGATCGTGTTCAGCAGCGTGCCAAACGCGGTTGGAGGTGAACCGGACAATCAGACCACGGTGAATCTTGTGGTCAACGGGCAAGTGGTCCGCACCGCGACGGGCCAGAACAGCGAACGCCTCGCCTGGACGTCGTGGAACGTCTCCGACCTCGTTGGCCAGAGCGCCCAGATCCAAGTGGTCGATAACGGCACGGGAAGTTGGGGCCATATCCTGCTCGACCAAGTCGCCTTCGAAGACATACCGGCCGCCTAAGTCGAACGTGGCCTGTCCGTCCTGACCTTCTTTGCCGCGCAAAAGCCTCGAAATGACGCGACTCGCCGTGTCGTAAGCGCTTTCCGAAACGAAAGAAGGTCAGGACGGCGCCGCCCTCCCTGAAAGAAGACGCCGCCGTCTCCGCGACGCTAAAGATCCCGGGCATTCGCCAGGACCGGAAGCTTGCCCCGGACTCCTTCCACAACGGACGGATCGATGTCGACGACGGCGAGTTCCGGCATTTCCCCGAGGGCCACCATCACGGCACCCAGTGGCGAGATCACGGCACTGTGCCCTATTCCCGTGGGCGCGGTGCCGGTGGTGGGCAGGCCGACGCTGGCCGGGTTGCCTTGGCCGCACGCCACCACGAAGGTGGTGCTGTCCACTGCGCGGGCCCGCACCAGCAGCTCCCACTGCTCGGCTTTGCCTTCGCCGTCGCCCCACGAGGCGCAGACGATGTTGACCTGCGCTCCTGCCCGGGCGTTGGCTGTGAAGAGGGCGGGGAAGCGCACGTCGTAGCACGTGGCAAGGCCAAACACGGTGCCGTTGAGTTCGAAGGTTACGGGTGACGTCCCGGCGTCGACCGAATCGGATTCCGCGAAACCGAAGGCATCGAAGAGGTGGATCTTGTCGTAGGAGGCGTCCACCCCTGGGCCGGTGACCAAAAGGGTGTTCCGGACCCGGCCGCCCTCACCGGGAGTGAACATTCCCACCACGACGGCGATGTTCAGCTCCCGTGCGAGGCCGCGGACCGCTGTGGCCCACGGCCCGTCCAACGGTTCGGCGATGTCCGCAAGGCTGTTGCCGAAGGCGCGCATCGCTGCTTCGGGAAAGACCACGAGTTCGGCTCCGGCGGCTTTGGCGCGGGTGGCGTATTCTCGGATCAGTTCCAGGTTGGCGGCCAGATCGGCTCCCGTGATGATTTGTGCCACGGCTAAACGCATGAATTTACTCCAGATTGTTGTATACATGATGTATGCGAAAAAGTTCGGGGACTGCGGCGTCCGGCCGCGAGAAGGCGTACGCGTACTTGCGTGAAAATATCCTGATCGACCCCGAAGTCCAGGGGAAGTTCCTGAACGAGCAGGAACTGGCCGCGGAAATCGGCGTATCGCGTACGCCGGTGCGTGAGGCGCTCCTGCTGCTCGTCTCGGACGGCTTGGTGGAACTGATTCCCCAGCGCGGGGCTTACGTTCCTCCGGTGACCGGCCGGGAAATGTCCGAATTGATGGAACTGCGCGGGATCCTTGAAAGCCACGCCGCCGGGCTGGTCATCGAGCAAGGCCGGGTTCCCGCCCGGACGATGCAGGAAACCCTTGACCAGCAGGCAAAGCTTCCCGAGGAACTGAGCCCGGAAGCGGCCCGTGAGTTTATCCGCCTGGACACCCTGTTCCACCAGCAGCTCATCGACGCGGCCGGCAACGAGCTCATCTCCCGGACGTACAGCAAGCTCCACGTCCGGCAGATTCTGGTAGGCGTCTCCGCGCTGTTCCGTACCGGAGGCCGGCGCGAACAGGTATGCGCCGAACACCAGGACATTCTCGACGCCCTGATGTCCGGCGACGCGGCGAAGGCCCAGAAGGCCATCGACCATCACCTGGCGGTGACCCGGGACATCCTGCTGCGCACCTGAGGAATCTTCTGTCCGCCCAGCGCAGCTTGTCAGGATTTTCGAAGGCATGACGTGAGCGTCAGCGCGTTTCCGCGACGGCGGACCGTTGGCTTGCCGCGGAACCTTCCAGCAGCAGGCGATAGTCCTCGTCCTCCACGGTGTTGGAGTCCCGGCCGAGCGCCAACCCCACGGCGGTCACGACGGCGGCCACGGCCACATAGATGGCAACCGGAATCCAGGTGCCGAACTGGGACAGCAACAGCGTGAACATCAAGGGTGCGATGGCGCCCCCGATCACGCCTGCGAACGTATAGGCCAACGAACTTCCGGTGGACCGAAGTCGCGGAGAGAACTGTTCCACGATGAAGGCTGCCTGCGGTCCGTACATGAAGGAGTGCGCCATGAGGCCCAGGACGATTCCCGCGATCAGCAACGGCTCGCTGTGTCCGCCGAGGATTCCGAAGAAGACGAAAGTCCAGACGGCCCCGACCACCGCCGCGATCCCGTAGACGAGTCGCCGGTTGAAGCGGTCGGAGACGGCCCCGGCCAACGGGATCATGAACAGTTGGAATGCCGAACCGATCAACACGGCAGTGAGGACCTGGCTGCGGTCGTAACCAAGCGTCTGGATCCCGTAGCTCAGGGTGAAGACGGTGAACAGGGCATAGAGCACGTCCGGGCCAACCCTGCACAGGGTGGCAGCGACGAGCGGACGGAGTTCCTTGCTGAAGACTTCGCGGACCGGAGCGTTGGGCTGCTCACCGTGCGCCTCGATGGCCTTGAAGATCGGGGTATCTTCAAGCTTCAACCGGATCCAAAGACCGAAGCCCACCAACACGGCCGAAACCAGGAAAGCGATGCGCCAGCCGAAGCTGATGAACTGCGCTTCGCTGAGGGTGACGGTCAGGACGGCCAAGATGCCGTTGGCCAGAAGGTTGCCGGCCGGCGGTCCGACTTGGGCCGCGGAAGCCCAGAAGCCGCGCCGATGGGGATCGCCGTATTCGCTGGAGAGCAGCACTGCCCCGCCCCATTCGCCGCCGACACCCACGCCTTGGGCGAAGCGCAGCAACACCAGGATGATCGGGGCCGAGATGCCGATGCTGCCGTAGCCAGGCAGCACCCCGATCAGCACAGTGGCGACGCCGATGATCATCAGCGTCGTCACGAGGACCTTCTTGCGGCCGATGCGGTCACCGAGCCGGCCGAAAATGATGCCGCCCACAGGACGGGAGACATAGCCCACCGCGTAGGTCGAGAACGCCAGGATGGTCCCGGTCAAGGGATCCGATGACGGGAAAAAGACGATGGGGAATACGACGGCGGCCGCGGCGGAGTAGACGGCAAAGTCGTACCACTCGAGCGCGGTGCCGGTGAGGCTTGCCGCAAAGGCCTTGTACAGGCCTTTGGGATGCATCGGCTTTCCGGGACGCGGCGCTGCGCCGGAAGCCGGAACTGGAACATTGGCCATGGGTTTCCTCCACGAGAAGTTTACGGTGACGCCTGCCACACTGGCGTTAAATGTATACATTACGCATACTGGATGTACATTGGCGACTGTTTCCGGTTTCCGATCTGAAAAATTTCTCCAGCAGGACACGCAAAGGATGGACAGAAAATGACGACTCTGAGCTTTGAACTTCCCGATGGCACCACGCGGAATGTCCAGGTCAAGCACCTCCTGAACGCCGGCTACGCAGGGCGCGAGCAGGAAGAAGTGCAGGCCCACATCGCCGAGCTGGCCGAACTTGGCGTTCCCGGCCCCACAACCACGCCAGCGCTGTACCCGGTGTCGCCTTATCTGGCCCAGCAGGTTTCGGAAGTCCGCGTCCAGCACGGCCGGACCTCGGGCGAAGCGGAATGGGCGCTCGTGATCACCGATGGGGACGTCCTCCTGACCGTGGCGTGCGACCACACGGACCGTGAGCTCGAGGTCCACGGCGTGGCGTGGAGCAAGAACGCGAGCCCGGACGTCTTGGGACGCAAAGCATGGCGCCTGGATGATGTTCGCGACCATTTGGACAAGATCACGCTCAAGGGCTGGGTGGGCGACGGCGAAACTCCGGACACCCTGATCCAGGACAGTTCGCTGGAGGCCCTCCTCAGCCCGGACTACTGGCTGGCGGTGCTCGCAGAACGCGGCCTGAACCAGCCGGGCACCGTCCTCATTTCAGGCACAGTGGCAATGAAACAGGGGGTCGACCAGTTTGCCCGCAGCTGGAGAGTGGAAATGACCGATCCGGTGACCGGCACGTCGGTGGACGCCCAGTATGTCGTGGAGAAGATGGCAGAGCCCATCGGCTGAGGCCGCCTCCGCCGCCGTTCGCCCGACCGCGGTCCATTGTGGGCGCCCGGGACCGGGCATACTCTGGGAGAGGCACAAGCGGTTGGCACTACTACCGCGTTGAGAGGGCGCTGCATGGACGCCAATTCCATCACCGACACCTTCCACCGGCCCCTGCGGGACCTGCGGATTTCCGTCACGGACCGGTGCAATTTCCGGTGCGTCTACTGCATGCCCAAGGAGATCTTCGGGCGGGATTTCGTTTTCATGCCCCGGGACCAGCTGCTGACGTTTGAGGAAATCACCAGGCTGGCCTCGATCGCGGTGGGACACGGTGTGCGGAAGATCCGGCTGACCGGCGGTGAACCCCTGTTGCGGAAGGACATCGAGGAACTGGTCCGGATGCTGGCCCGCTTGCGCACTCCCGACGGGCTGGCACCGGACCTGGCGATGACCACGAACGGCTCGGTCCTGGCGCAGAAGGCGCAAGCCCTCAAGGATGCGGGGCTCAACCGGGTGACGGTCTCGCTGGACTCCCTCCGGGAGGAGACCTTCCAGGCCATGAACGACGTCGGCTATCCCGTGGCGAAGGTCCTGCATGCCGCAGACGTTGCCCAGGCCGCGGGTCTCGGGCCCGTGAAGATCAACATGGTGGTCAAGCGGGGGACGAACGATCAGGACATTCTTCCCATGGCTCGCCACTTCAAAGGGTCCGGGTTCATTCTGCGGTTCATCGAGTACATGGACGTGGGTGCGTCCAACGGCTGGAAAATGGATGAGGTGGTGCCCTCAGCCGAGATCCTGGCCCGCATCGGCGCGGTGCTTCCGCTGGAGCGCGTGGCGCCGAACTACCCCGGCGAGACCTCGGATCGCTGGCGCTACGCGGACGGCAGCGGCGAAATCGGGGTCATTTCCAGCGTGACCCAAGCCTTCTGCCGCGGCTGCACGCGGGCCCGGCTCTCCGCCGACGGGAAGCTGTTCACGTGCCTCTTCGCCACGGCGGGCACGGACTTGAGGGCACTCCTGAGAGGCGGGGCGTCCGACGTCGAGCTTTCGACGGCGTTGTCCGCCTTGTGGGGCGGCCGCGCGGACCGCTACTCGGAACTGCGCAGTTCGCACACGCCTCAAGACCCCGCAGCGGCACACAAGATCGAGATGTCGTACATCGGCGGGTAGCCCACCAGACCGGAGCCCTGCCGGTGACCCTATGCTGGTGCCATGACGCAGACGTCGATCAGCTCCGCCACAGCGCTGGCCGAAATGCTGGCCGCCACCGGCTACCTCGCCGACGAGGGCCTGGCCACCATTGGCTACCTCGCCCTGAGCATGGAACGGCCGCTGCTTCTGGAGGGCGAACCGGGCACGGGCAAGACCTCCCTCGCGGAGGCCCTGGCGGAAGGGTTCGGGCTGCCGCTGATCCGATTGCAGTGCTATGAGGGAATCGATGCCTCGCAGGCGTTGTATGACTGGGACTTCACCGCCCAGATCCTGCATCTGCGCAGCGTGGAGGCCAGCGGCGGAGCGGGAATGGACGCGCGGCTGAGCGTGGCCGAACTGGAAAGTTCGCTTTACGACAAACGGTTCCTGCTCGCGCGTCCCATCCTCAAAGCGCTGCAGCAAAGCCCGGCGGTGCTGCTGATCGACGAAATCGACCGGGCCGACGACGAGTTCGAGGCGTTCCTGCTGGAGGTGCTCTCCACCTACCAGGTCTCCATCCCCGAGTTCGGCACGGTCAAAGCCGAAACCCCGCCGATCGTGGTGCTCACCTCCAACCGGACCCGCGACCTGCACGATGCGCTCAAACGCCGCTGCCTCTACCACTGGATCGACCACCCCGGGCTGGCCCGAGAAGTGGAGATTGTGCGCACCCGGCTCCCCCAAGTGCCCGCGCTCCTGGCCGAGCAGGTGGTGCGCGCGGTCCAGCAGATCCGGGTCACCGACGACGTACTGAAGCCTCCCGGCGTCGCCGAGACCCTGGACTGGGCCCGCGCGCTGCACCAGCTCGGCCGGGCCGAGCTTGACCTGGCTTCGGCTGCGGCCAGCATCGGCGCGCTGTGCAAGTACCGCGAGGACACCGACCGCGTCTCGGCGGCCCTGGCCCGGATGCTCGGCTGAGCCCATGCCAACGGCAGGACCAAGCCCCGAACACAGCGCCGAAGAGATCCTCCTTGCCTTCGCTGCAGCCGTGCGTGCGGCCGGCGTGAAAGTGACCGCGGACCGCTCGCTCAGCTTCGTCGACGCCGTCGGCAGGCTCAAGTTGGACCGCCGTTCGGACGTGTTCTGGGCCGGCCGCGCGACGCTATGCGCCTCGCCGGAGGACTTGCCCGCCTACCAGCGGACGTTTGAGGCCTGGTTTGCCGTGGAACACTCCGCCGCCCAACGCCTGGAAAACTCCGCGACGTCCGTGAGCGCTGCCACTTTGGATGACGACGACGGCGGCCCGGAAGGTAGGAGGGAACAGTTGCGGGCACTCGCCAGCCGCCGGGAGTTGCTTCGGCACCGCGATGTGGCCGTATTGGACGACGAGGAACGGGCCTTGCTGCACCGGATGTTCGAGGAGCTGCCGGTGCGCCTGCCCACCCGGCAGACCCGGCGCAAGCACCTCGACCGGCACGGCGACGTGGACCGGGTGCGGACCCTGCGCGACCAGCTGCGCCGCGGCGGGGAACCGGGGCCGCTGCGCCGCGCCCGGGCTCCCCGCAAAAACCGCCGGGTGGTCTGGCTGATCGACGTTTCGGGCTCCATGGCACCGTACGCGGACAGCCTGCTTCGCTTGGCCCACCGGGTAGTGGAAGCCGCCCCGCGCCAAGTGGAGGTGTTCACGCTGGGCACCCGCCTGACCCGCGTGACTGCCGCACTGAGGGTGCCAGACCCGGACAATGCCTTGGCCCTCGCCGGCCGCACAGTCCCCGACTGGTCCGGCGGTACCCGGCTCGGAGAAGTGCTCCGGGCGTTCAACGACCGGTGGGGGCAGCGCGTGATGGTGCGGGGCGCCGTCGTCGTGATTGCCAGCGACGGCTGGGAGCGCGGCGACCCCGCACTGCTGGGACGCCAAGCCGAGCGGCTGCACCACCTGGCGAGGCGGATCATTTGGTCCAATCCGCACCGCGGCAAGGCGGGGTACGAGCCGCTGCAACGGGGAATCAGGGCGGTGCTGCCGCACGTTGACTTCTTTATAGGGGGGCACTCAATGCAGAGTTTCGAGGAGTTGTTGGACGTGGTTGCCAATGCGTGAGGTCTTGGACGATCTGGTCGCCGCCATAGCGGCCGGCCACACAGTAGGACTCGGAACGGTGGTGCGCACCTTCCGCTCCGCACCGCGGCCGGCCGGCGCCGCCATGATGGTCGACGCCGACGGCAGTGCGGTGGGCTCGGTGTCCGGCGGGTGCGTCGAAGGAGCGCTTTACGAACTGGCCACCAAGGTGGTCGAGTCCGGCAATCCGGTGCTGCAGCGCTACGGCATCAGTGACGACGCCGCGTTCGAGGTCGGCCTCACCTGCGGCGGGATCCTGGACATTTTTGTGGAGCCGGTCTCCACTGAGAACTTCCCGGAACTGGCCCAGGTAGCGGACGACGTCGGTGCGGGCCGGCCGGTTGCCATCGTCACCGTGATCGAACACCCCGATCCGGCGTGGCTGGGCCGCCACCTGGTGGTCCGCCCGGAGGGGTTCGTGGGTTCCCTCGGCAGCGAGCGTGCCGACCATGCGGTATCCGATGACGTCCAGGGCCTGCTGGCCGCGGGCCGCAACGCCACGCTCACGTACGGACCGGACGGGCAGCGGCGCGGCGAGGGCATGCGCGTGTTCGCCCTCAGTTTCGCCCCGCAGCCGCGGATGCTGGTGTTCGGCGCGATCGACTTCGCCGCCGCCGTCGCCAAGCAAGGCACCTTCCTGGGCTACCGGGTCACGGTCTGCGACGCACGCGCGGTTTTCGCGACGGCTGCCCGGTTCCCGCAGGCGGACGAGGTGGTGGTGGAATGGCCGCACCGCTACCTGCAGGCGCAGATCGCTGCCGGCCAAGTGGACGAGCGCACCGTGATCTGTGTGCTCACACATGATCCGAAATTCGACGTGCCGCTCCTTGAGTTGGCACTGCGCCACAACGTGGCCTACGTGGGCGCGATGGGATCCCGGCGCACGCACCACGACCGATTGGAACGGCTGCGCGAAGCCGGCCTGAGCGAGGCCGAATTGGCCAGGCTCTCCAGCCCGATCGGCCTGGACCTGGGATCCCGCACCCCGGAGGAAACGGCCGTCTCCATCGCCGCCGAAATCATTGCCTTGCACTGGGGTGGCGGCGGCGGAAGATTGAGCACCATGGAGGCCCGGATCCACCACGAACCCACGGTTGAAGCGGACCACGAGGATGCGGGGTACGAACTCAAGCCGGGCTAGGGCGCTCGCCCCTTCCGAGGAGTAACCTGTGTCACATCAGGACTGGATGCCGGGCAGTCGTGCCCGTCGTCCAACGCGACAGGAGATCCCAATGGCGAGTTCCAAGACGATCACCGTCGAAGTCGATGATGTGAGCTACACAGACGATGTCGAGCCACGATTGCTGCTGGTCCAATACCTGCGCGAACGGCTTGGCAAGACCGGCACATTGATCGGCTGCGACACTACCAACTGCGGCGCCTGCACCGTCCATCTGAACGGAGTCAGCGTTAAATCCTGCACCATGTTCGCGGTTCAGGCAGACGGCCACAGCGTCACCACCATCGAAGGCCTGGCCCGGGACGGCAAGCTCGCCCCGCTGCAGCAAGCCTTCCACCAATGCCATGCGCTGCAATGCGGCTTTTGCACGCCCGGCATGATCATGCAATCGGCATCCCTTCTCGCCGAAAATCCGCACCCCACCGAACAGGAAATCCGGGACGGCCTCGAAGGAAACCTTTGCCGGTGCACCGGGTACCAGAACATTGTTGCCGCGGTGCAGGCCGCCGCTGACGGAACGGTTTCTTCCGACAGCGACGCGACGGAAACGGCAGGTGTGGCATGACCATCGCCGAAATCGGCAGGCCCCGCCTCCGCAAAGAAGACGCGCACCTCATCACGGGGCGCTCCAGGTACACGGACAACATGACGTTGCCCGGCATGCTCCATTTGGCCATGGTCCGCAGTCCGTTCGCCCACGCCAGGATCACCTCGATCGACACCTCAGCCGCGAAGTCCTCACCCGGCGTCGTCGCCGTGTTCACCGGAGCCGATCTGGCCGCGGAACAGGGCAGCCTGCCCAACGTCTGGCCCGTCACCGCCGAGCAGAAGGCGCCCGCGTTCCCGTCGATCGCCGTCGACGAGGTGGCCTTTGCCGGCGAGGTAGTTGCCTGCATCGTTGCCCGCAGCGCCGCATCGGCGCGGGACGCCGTCGAACTCGTGGACGTCAGCTACGACCAACTTCCGGTGGTCCTGGATCTGGAGGAAGCATTCACCGACAAGGTGCTGGCCCACTCGAGCTTGGACTCCAATCTCTCGGCGACCTGGGTGTTTGACTCGGGCGAAGCCGGCACCGGCAAGCCGATCGCCGAGGCGTTGGCGAAGGCCGAAGTCCTCATCGAACGCACCTTTTACCAGCAACGCCTCATCCCGGCCTTCATGGAACCGCGCTCGATCGTGGTTGACCCGACGAGTGAGCAAATCACCATGTGGTCGTCCACGCAGATACCCCATATCCTGCGGCTGATCCTGGCATTGACGCTCGGGCTCCCGGAAAGCAAGCTCCGCGTGATCGCCCCCGACGTGGGCGGCGGCTTTGGCGGAAAGCTGACGGTGATCCCCGAGGAGTTCATCACCCTCATGGCAGCCCGGCGGGTCGGCAAACCCTGCAAATACACCGAAACCCGCAGCGAGTCCCTGCAGTCCGGGCATCACGGCCGGGCCCAAGTGCAGAAGGTGAAGCTCGCGGCGACGAAGGACGGGATTGTCACCGGGCTGGACATCCAGCTGCTGGCGGACATGGGCGCCTACCTCGGCATTATCGGCTCGGGCATCCCGATCCTGGGCGCGTTCATGTACAACGCCATCTACAAATTCCCGGCGTACCGACTGGAATGCAACAACCTCTTCACCAACAAGGCGTGGACGGGCGCTTACCGGGGCGCAGGCCGGCCGGAAGCAACCTTCGCTATCGAGCGCTTGATGGATGAGCTCGCCGTCGAACTGGGCATGGACCCCTTGGAACTGCGCAAAAAGAACTGGATCACCCACGAGGAATTCCCCTTCACCACCGTCACTGGACTCGAATACGACAGCGGCAACTACGAGGCGGCCACGGCGAAGGCGCTGGAGCTCTTCAGCTATGACGAGCTCCGGGCAGAGCAGGCCAGGCGCCGCGAGGCCAACGATCCCGTCCAACTCGGCATCGGCATCTCCACGTTCACCGAAATGTGCGGCCTGGCTCCATCCCGGGTGCTTGGCGCGCTCAGTTACGCGGCCGGCGGCTGGGAGCACGCCCAGGTGCGGGTGCTGCCCACCGGCAACGTCGAGGTAGTCACGGGCACTTCCCCCCACGGCCAGGGCCACGAAACCGCGTGGAGCCAGCTCGTGGCGGACAGGCTCGGCGTGCCGTTCGAAAATGTCGAAGTGCTGCATGGTGATACACAGGTCTCCCAGCGGGGCCTGGACACCTACGGCTCCCGCTCGCTGACCGTCGGTGGTATGGCGGTGCTGGCCGCTGCGGACAAGGTGATCGAGAAGGCCAAGGTCCTGGCAGCGCACATGATGGAGGCCAGCGAGGAGGACATCGAGTTCACGGACGGCAAGTTCAGCGTCAAGGGCACTGATCAGTCCACTGCCTTCGGTGAAGTCGCCTTCGCCGCCTTCTCGGCGCACAACCTGCCGGAAGGGTTTGAGCCCAATCTGGATTCGGATGCCACCTTCGACCCGCAGAGCTTCTCCTTCCCGCACGGCACCCATCTGGCCGCCATGGAAGTGGACACCGAGACCGGGCAGGTCAGCATCCGCAAGTACGTTTGCGTGGACGACGTTGGGGTGGTGGTCAATCCGCTGATTGTGGAGGGCCAGGTCCACGGCGGCCTGGCGCAGGGAATCGCTCAGGCCCTTTATGAGGAGGCCGTGCACGACGACGCCGGGACCCTGGTCACGGGCTCGTTCGTGGACTACCTCGTGCCCGGCGCGCCCGACCTGCCGCACTTCACGACGGCGCGCACGGAGACGCCGTCCACCACCAACCAGTTGGGGGCCAAGGGAGTCGGCGAGGCAGGAACCATCGCCTCGACGCCCGCCATTGTCAACGGCGTGCTGGACGCGATTCGGCACCTTGGCGTGAAGGACATCAAGATGCCATGCACGCCGGCGCGTGTGTGGGCCGCCCTTGAAGAAGCCAAGACCACGGGAGATGTGCAATGATTCCGAGCGCATTCGATTACGCCGCTCCGGCCACGGTGGCGGAGGCGTTGAGCGTGTTGGCCGACGCCGGCGACGACGTGAAGCTGTTGGCCGGGGGTCAAAGCCTGATCCCCGTGATGAAACTGCGCCTTGCCGACCCCGCGATGGTGGTCGATTTGGGCCGGATCGGCGAGTTGTCCGGGGTCCGCGACGACGGCGACGCCCTGCTGATCGGAGCCATGACAACGCACCACCAGATCGCCACGGACCCGCTTATTGCCGAGCACGTGCCGTTGCTGGCCAAGGCAGCGGCGACGGTCGCGGATCCCCAGGTCCGGCACCGCGGCACGTTCGGCGGCGCCCTGGTGCACGCCGACCCGGCAGGCGACATGCCCGCGCCGGTGCTGGCTGCGGACGCGACGTTCATTCTGGCAGGTCCGGAGGGGGAACGCCGGGTGGCAGCGGCGGACTTCTTCCAGGGGTACTTCACCACCGCCGTCGACGACGGCGAGATCCTCACCCATATTCGGGTGCCGAAGTACACCGGCTGGGGTGCGCACTACGAGAAATTCACCAGGGTGGCCCAACAATGGTCCATCGTGGCGGTTGCCGTGATGGTCCGGGTGGAAGGCGGCACGATCGCCGAGGCCAGGATCGGCTTGACCAACATGGCCAGCACGCCGTTGCGGGCGACCGCCGTCGAGCAGGCACTCGTGGGCGCCGCGCTGACCCGGGAAGCGATCGCCTCGGCGAGCGCACACGCTGCCGAGGGGACCGATCCCGCGAGCGACCTCAACGGTGACGCGGCCTACCGCCGCCACTTGGCCGAGGTCCTGACCAAGCGGGCCGTTATCGCGGCCGCCGGGCTCTAGCGGAAGGCGGGCGGAGGGAGACGTGGAACTCAAACATCACTTCGTGGTTCCCAGTTCGCTGGAGGACACCTGGCATTCCTTCAACCAACTGGAAGACATCGCGCCCTGTTTCCCTGGGGCGACCCTCACGTCCGTGAGCGGCGAGCAGTTCACCGGAACGGTCAAGGTCAAGCTCGGGCCGATCGCCATGATCTATACCGGCACGGGTGAATTCCTCGAACGCAACCAGGAGACCCACACGGTGGTCATTTCGGCGACGGGCAAGGACAAACGCGGCAACGGCACAGCGGGTGCCACGGTCACGGCAGTGCTGACGCCCGACGGCGACGGCACCGCCGTGGACGTGACCACCGACATGAACGTCACCGGCAAACCGGCCCAATTCGGCCGCGGAGTCATCCAGGACATCTCGGACAAGTTGCTGGAGCAGTTTGTCCAGTGCGTGATCGGGAAGGCGGGCGGCGGGGCTCCGAGCGAAATCGAGCCCGACGCCGGAGCCTCGGCTGCGTCGGCAGGGTCCGGGACGGCTACCGGCGAGGTAGCGCAGCCCCGGGAGCCCGCGGCTGGAGCAGCCGCCGGGCCCGCCGCCGTCGGGCCCGCTGCGGGTTCTGCAGCGCAGGTGGTTGAGCCGCCGGCGGCGCCTGTGCCTGCGGCCGCGGCTGCACCCGCACCTCGGTCCGCGCCGCTCGCGTCGTCGTCGGAATTGGATCTGGGCTCGGCCGTGTGGCCGGTGCTCGTGCGTCGTTTCGGGCCCGTGCTTTGCGCCGCCGCCGTCGTGGTTCTGGTGGCTTGGCTTGTCCGGCGACGGGGAAGGAACTGAACGCCCCACTTAGGCATTGTTGCTGGTGGTTTCCGGCCGCGCGGCGCGCTTGCCGCGCGGCTCCACGTGTCGATATCATCAGGGTGGGTTATGCAGCGGCCCTAGGAACTCTTTCCATGGAGCGACCTCATGACCCGCCCGACTCCCCTCTCTTCCAAGACTCTTTACGTAGCTGCTCCCATGCTTGGAGCCGCGCTGTGAACGCATTACTCACCTCATGCCTGGAAGGCGAACTGGACCCGGTCCAGGGGCTTGCGAAGCTGTCCGTTGCGGAGCTCAACTTTTTGGCCGACGCCCTTTTCAGGCTGCTCGACGTCGGGAAGCCCGAGTTCGGGGTCAAGTCCTGGTACGACGCGGTCCTGGATGAGTTGGCTGCCCGCGGTGAGCGTTCCACGCGCGGCGAGGTTCCTGCGCCCGGTGAGCAGGCCGCCGTCGATGTTTCCTCGGACTAGTCTTCCAATGCCGCGGAGGCAAGAGGGGCGCTAGCGCTGTCTCCTTCTGGTGCTTGCCGGCCTGCCAGTTCGCGCACGACTGTTTTCAGTTCCTGCCGGAACATCGACGTATCGATCGATACCTGGGCAAGAACCTGCCGTTCCGATTCCGCTGCCCGCTCAAGTGCGTCCCTGCCGGCATCGGTCAGCGAAACGACGTGTACCCGGCGGTCCTCGGAACTTCGACGGCGGCTAACGTGCCCGTGTGACTCCAGCCTGCTGAGGGTCTGCCCCATGGTTTGGGCCTGCACACGCACGATCTGGGCGAGCGTGGTCTGGGTGATGGGGCCAGTGGCTGCTAGAACCTCCAGCGCGATGACGCCGGCGTGGGTGAGGCCGATCGCCCTCAGATTCTCGTCCCAAGCGTGTTCCACCAACCGGGCCGCTGTAGACAGCAACCTTCCGGTGGGCCAACGCTCGATGTCCGGCATATGTCCCATTGTAGCGGTGAGGGGATTTTGGGGGGTGAGGGGTTAACTAGTCCTGCGAGGGACTCGTGTGAAGCCGGACGCAGCGTTCGAATTCGGTAGGCTGAGCCAAAATTGTCTGCGATTGGGGCTACGGATGTTTGGGCTGAGCGGGTGTTGCCCTTGATTCGGCGGGGCGGAGCTATTTGGTGGGGCAGGGCATATTTCGCCGTGCAGGCGATTGCCGGTTTCTTGTGGTGGGCCGCGGTTTTCCTGTCGCCGGTGGTGCGCGAGGCGACCCTCGGTAACCTCGACCCGGTTGCGGTTGCTGTCTTCGACATTCCTTTGTTCGTCGTGGCGTCGGCCGTGGCGTCTTTTGGCGTAAGGGCTGCCGCGCTGGTGAGTGCCGGCTGGACGGGCGCCGTTGCCGTCGCACTGGCGGTTTACGCCACTGTCACAACCGAAGCGGGCTGGGGCGTACTCGGCATGGGCGCTGCGAGCGCGGGCTCGCTGATCTCGCTCTGCCTAGTCTTGCTGGGACACGTGCCGACCGCGTGGATCATCCGCGGTCCGTTCGCATTCCGTCCCGCAATCCCCCGCGCGACCGCCGCCGCCCACGTGGCCTCAACATTTGGGCAAATTGTCCTGTTCTGGGGGTTCTTCCTGGCGGTGATTCCGTTCGCAGTTGCCTTTCTCGAACAGCGCTGGGCGGTGGTTCTCCCGTTTCCGTCCTTTGCCGCTCCTGTGGGTGTCGCCGTTCTGGTACTAGCCAGCGCCCTTGGTATCTCGGCGGCCGTGGCGATGTCGACGTTGGGCAATGGCACCCCGCTGCCGTCGGCAATGCCCAATCATCTGGTCATCGCGGGTCCGTATCGCTGGATCCGGAATCCAATGGCGGCCGCAGGCATTCTCCAGGGCGCGGCAGTTGGCGTCATCCTGCAGTCATGGCTGGTAGTGGCCTACGCCGTCGTGGGCTCGCTGGTGTGGAATTACGTTGTCAGGCCGCTTGAGGAATCTGACCTGGAAGAACGGTTCGGCGAAGAATTCCGTCAATACCGCGATGCCGTGCGCTGCTGGGTACCGGGGGTGTCGAGGGCCTCGCGCACTCAGGAACGATGAGTGCACACCCATGTCCCTTCGAAGGTTGTCATTCCTCAGTCTCGCTCGCTCGGACCGAGAGCTACCGCCCAATATTGTCTCGCAATAACCCTTTTTATTGTGAGACAATATTAAAATGGGGATCAGGTGGGCGGACAGCGCAAACAAACATGGAATTGCCCGCGGGGATGCGTTGCATGCAATCTTGAACCAGATCTACCACGTCGAAGAGTTCGATGAGCCGCGTGTGGAATCAGGCGCACGTCCGGATCTGTTTATCGGCCCTTCTCGGGACCGCCGGACGATTCTCGAAGTCATGGCAGTCATTACACCGCCTAACGACATCCTGGTCTTCCACGTGATGGAGGCAAGGCGGAAGATACTCGACATTGCCGAGAGAGGAACAACGGAATGAATGAGAAGAAGGCCAAGGGCGGTCAGGACCTGAGCCCGGAGGAACAGGCCCACTTCCGTGCCCTGGGCGAATGGGCGGAGACCGCCGACATAGGCCCTGACGCCCGCATCACCAAGGCGTCCGGGCAAGGTGCCGGACGCGCCCTGCTGGAAGCAGCCCTGGGCTCGCCCGAGGCAGTAAAAAGAGCCGTCGGCAAACCCTCCCTGAGCAGCAGCGGAACATCCCCGTCCCGGACCATCCGCCTCCCGAAGGACATGGACGCACAACTGGTTGCCCGGTCCGAAATCGAGCACCGCAAGCCGAGCGAAATCCTCAGGGAAGCACTGGCCCAATACCTTGCCAAAGCCTCCTGACAGGCAGACAGCTGATTGACGGGCCCGGTAGTCGTAGATGACAACGCTGCCGATTGGGGGTATGTTTGCCCACTCTTGGCCGCCTATTTCATACTGTTGGTCTCCTTGGTCACTTTTCATGTGCTCCCAGGGATGACGAATTCGTCCAGGAATTCTTCCGTGGAGGAGATCTCACCACCAGTATGGTGGTTGCATAACGCAACCACTGATCTGAGGGGACCTTCACCATGGCTGTTCGAGTTGACCTGAATATCTCGCTGGATGGTTTCGCCACGACCACGGACGCAACTCCGGAGAATCCGTTCGGTTCGGACTGGGGCCGACTCGTTGACGCATATACATCCACCCGCACTTTCCGTGAGCGGGTTCTGCATGACACCAGTGGAGAAGGAACGTCCGGCGTCGACGACAAATACGCCGCGGCCTACTTCGAGGGGGTCGGAGCTGAGATTATGGGTGCCGGCATGTTCGGGTTCCATAACTTTCCCGACGACCCCGAGTGGAAGGGCTGGTGGGGCGACGAGCCGCCCTTCCGCGTCCCGGTGTTCGTCCTCACTCACACTCCCCGCCCTGACATCACGATGACCGGCGGTACGACCTTCCACTTCGTCAGCACCAGCCCCGAAGAAGTGCTTGATCGAGCGCTCAGTGCGGCGGGTGAAAAGGATGTGCGTATCGGAGGTGGCCCTACCGTCGTGCGCGACTACCTCAGTGCCGGACTTGTCGATCGGCTGCACGTCGCGATCACACCAATCCTGCTCGGTAGCGGAATACGGCTCTGGGACGATCTCCGGGGGCTAGAAAGCGACTACACCGTCACGTCAGAGACCGCCGAAAGCGGCATCATCCACGTCACCTTCCGCCGATAACCATCACACAGGATCGTCTGAGTGCGGCTACTCGCGTTTGAGCGTGAGCGCCAGGCTGGGAACCGCGAAGGACAAGAGAAAGATCGGCAGGGGGCTCTTCCCGCTACACCGGAATCTGGCGGTTTCGCCCTCGGCGGCGTCGAAGGGCCGGTCGGCAAGCCATCGGTGGCGAGCCGTCCGCCGTCGTTCATCTGGGCTGGTCCAGTCGACCGCTACTGCTTCAGCGGCGCGAGCTGTATTTGCTTCGCGAGCGCGTAAGCGGTTGGAAGATCGCTGTCGCTTTCGACGAAAACTCGGCCAATGACGAGCGCGGAATCAGTTGGCGAAGAAATCTGCGTCATCCCGTTGGGTACCGTTCCCTTCCAGCCGGGTCCGCTGAGGACATAGTCGCCGGCTTCGGTTCCCGTGGTGCGTTTGCCGACGTAGGCAAAGTTTGTGCTTTTCGACGGGTCGGTGAACTGCACGCTGAAATAGCGCCCGGCCATGTCCGGTACGTGCAGGATTTGCGGCCCTTTGCTCAAGTCGAGCCAACCGCCGATGTAGAGCAAGTCGTCGGCCCCGGTTGCCATAAGGCTCCCGCGCGAAGTCGCCGTCGACGGGGACGATGTGCCGGGCACGGCGTACAGCGTGTTGACGGGGATGGGGCCCTCACCGAATCCGTGCTTGAGTATCGCCCTCTTGTACCCGTTGACTGTGAGTCGCGGCCAGAGGTAGATGAAAGCGGGCGCGCCGAGCCCCCATACGATGACCGCCGCTATGACCAGAGGAACGATTCCGTCCCCGTTGGCGATCCGCCGGTAAATGACCCAGGCGAAGACGGCCAGTATGACGGCGGTGAGGGGACGTCCGTACTTCAAGATGAGGCGGTTCATTTCACTGCGCCCTGACAACCGACGGCAATTGGTACGTGTCGTCGAGAATCGCCGCGCCAGGCAGATACACGCGGAACATCAGCTTGAACTTTCCGGACGGAATGGGCAGCCAGTTCTGCTCGTGCCCGCTCGGAGCCTGATGCTGCAGATAGATGTCGACCGAACCGTCGGCATTCTGTGCCAGAGCAGAACGGTCACCAACGCTGTAGCGATTGGTGGGATTTTCCACCATGTACCCGACGGTATCGGTCGGGGTGAGCGACCAGAAGGCGTCATGCGGCGGGAGGTTCCCGGGAGGAAAATGCAGGACGTATCCATTCCCGCCGCTCAGCGTTTGCCCTGAGCCATCCACAGTGGCGGTCCAGTACGCAGCCTCTTCAAACACATTCACGACAGGCAGGGCCTTGGCGCAGGCGGCCCGGACGAGGACTCCGTTGCCAGGCTGGCCGCATTTGCGGATGGCACTCCAACCGTTGACGGTCGTTGTGAGCGCCCTGCCCACGGCGTTCATGACGAGGATCGCCGTCAAGAACGCAAGCACGGCACCGAGAATCAACCCTTGCACCACACCGGACTGGGAGAACCACGCGAGGGCATTTGCCATAACCGCAAACTACCACTGGGCTATGTGGTTGGGGGGTTCGCACCGATCCGGCCTGCAACTAGGTGCCCTAACGTCCCCGCGCAGGACGACGCCGGTACCAAGCAACAAAGCCCCACAGCGCGACGATCAAACATACGGCAGCGACAATCCCCCGCCACCAAATAAAAGGTTGCCAAAGCCCGAATATCAGGGCCCAAACAAGGAGAACGCCACTCACGTCGAGTCGTGGGGCTCGGATTTTCACGGAGGCTCTCCTTCTTCCATCTGTCTCTGTCCAGGAGCGCAAGCGCCAAAGACCAAGAATACTTTCCCAACAGCCCGACGTCGGACGCGGCCCCCGCCCCCGTCGCCGAACGCCGCGGGACAAGCGTCTCGCTTCCCCGGCCAAATTCCAGTGACACCACTGCTCCGGGCGCCCATACTGGGAGCATGAGCGTCAACACCCGCCGCACAGCGGAAGGCGCCGCTGTTGCCACCCCGGCCCCCACCGCCCCCGCTGTTCCGACAGAACCAACCGCACCGGCCGCTCCGACAACCGGTCCCATCACCCGCGAGGAACTGCAACTCGCTTCGCGCAACCACGCCATGCCGCTGGAAATGCTCCGATGGCCCGTCACACCGCTGGGCATGCATTATCTCCTGGTCCATTTCGACGTTCCCCAGATCGATCCCGTCTCGTGGCGGCTGAATATCGGCGGGCTCGTGGACCATCCGCACGAGTGCACCCTGCCTGACCTCCAGCACCGCGAGCGCCGCACCCAAGCCGTCACGATGGAGTGCGCCGGCAACGGCCGCTCGCGGCTGGAACCGCGGCCTGTGAGCCAGCCCTGGGACCAGGGTGGGGTGGGCACCGCCGAGTGGACCGGCACCCCGCTTGCTCCGTTGCTGCTCGACGCCGGCGTGTCACCCGACGCCGTCGAACTCGTCTTCACGGGCGCGGACCGTGGGATCCAGGGCGGCGTAGAGCACCAGTACGCGCGCAGCCTGACGCTCGCGGAAGCAATGTCCGACGACGTCCTGCTCGCCTATGAGGTCAACGGCCAAGCCCTGCCACCTCAACATGGCTACCCCGTCCGGCTCCTCGTCCCGGGCTGGTACGGAATGACGAGCGTCAAATGGCTGCAATCCATCGAGGCAATTGACCACAGCTTCGACGGTTACCAACAGCTCGACTCCTACCGTTACACCCAAGACGCAGACGATCCCGGCGAGCCCGTCCAACGGATCAAAGTCCGTTCCCTCATGGCTCCCCCCGGCGTTCCAGATTTCTTCACACGGCAACGCGCGGTGAACGCGGGACCGGTTCAGCTGAGCGGCCGGGCCTGGTCCGGGCAAGGAACCGTGGAGAGCGTGGAAGTCTGCGTGGACGGGGTCTGGGAGCAGGCCCAACTTCAAGCTCCCACCGGTCGGCATGCGTGGCGCGGATGGACATTCACGTGGATCGCAACGCCCGGTTCCCACGATTTGGCATGCCGTGCGACGGATTCCACAGGGCAGACCCAGCCGGAAACGCCGGAGTGGAACTATCAAGGCATGGGAAACAACGACATCCAGCGGCTGGCTGTGACCGTCCGGGAGTAACTCGCCCGCCGGCACGCCGAAGCCGGGCCGTTGACCGTGTGCAACGGCATGAGTACTGTGAGTCCACTATCCATCCGCGCCCTGGAGGCAGCAATGGGCGGCACTTCCAAGAGCAACGCCGACTACGAGTTCCTCACTGTCTGGCGCGTCGCGGGGACCCCGCGTGAGGTCATGGATATTTTAGGGGACGCGGGGACACTGCCCCGCTGGTGGCCTTCGGTGTACTTGAGGGTTGTTCCGCTGGACCCGGGAAACGCCGACGGTACGGGAAAGGCCTTCTCGCTGCACTCCAAAGGTTGGCTGCCGTACACGCTGCGCTGGAGGTTCACGGTCACCGAACCCATCACAGAGCAAGGTTTCGCGATCGCGGCGAGCGGCGACCTGCGCGGTACCGGGCGCTGGACTTTCGAACAGGACGGCCCGGAAACCGTGATCACCTATGACTGGCGGGTCAGCACATCGAAACCCCTGCTCCGGCGGCTAAGCTGGCTGCTCAAACCCGCTTTTGCCGCGAATCACCACTGGGCGATGGCACGCGGCCAAGAAAGCCTCGCCCTTGAATTACGACGACGGCGTCCCGGCACGGACCTCTCCAAGGTCCCCCGTCCCGCGCCACCCACATTTGCAAGCCGATACCGCTGGCCAAGGAGTACGACGCATGCCTGACGATAACAAAGGCGAAGTCCGCTGGTTGCCGGAGCCCGAGGACCAGGACTACCCAAGCGCCGCAGACTACCTTTCCCTGCTGGAATCCGACCACGTGGTGGCATCGGTTGTCGCCGCCCTCAAGGACGCGCCCATCCAGCACCGCAAAGCCAAGGACATCCTCCGGGCCGCCCGCTTGGCGTTGCTCCCGGAAGAGAACGCCCACGTGGCCTCGGACCTGAAGAAGATCAAGGAGGGCAAGAAGCTCTCGCCCATCCTGATGGTCCGGGGAGACCTGGCCACGGGCATGCCCGCTCAGGTGGTCGATGGCTATCACCGGGTGTGCGCGAGCTACTACACCGACGAGAACACGGACATTCCCCTGAAACTGGCTGATGCGCCCCGGTAACCACCGCAGACCAACCGCCAGGCCCGGAGAAGGAGGAAGGTGTCGTTCTTTCAGCTTTCGCTGATCGCCGCAGTCGCGCTCCTCGGTCCGCTCTTGGCGCTACCCCGGAAATGGCACCTTCCCGTTGTTTTGGGGCAGTTGCTGGCAGGCATCGTCATCGGACGCACGGGACTGGGACTGGTGGACTCCTCGGATCCCACCTTCACGTTCGTGGCCGACGTCGGGTTCGCCCTCATCATGTTCGTCGCCGGGACGCACGTCCCCGTGCGGGACAAGGCCATCCGTCCCGCCCTGGGTAGCGGCGCCTTGCGCGCCGGCGTCGCCGCGGTGCTGGCCGCCGTCGTCGGAGTCGTCATCGCTTTAGCCTTCGGCACCGGACATGCTCCCCTCTACATCGTCCTGCTCGCATCCTCCTCAGCAGCGTTGGTCTTGCCGATCGTCGACTCGCTTCGGCTGACAGGGCCGAAGGTCCTGACGACGACGGCGCAAGTGGCGATCGCTGATATCGCTTGCATTGTGGCGCTTCCGTTAGCCGTTGACCCCCCGAACGCCGGCCGGGCAGCGGTCGGGGCAGCCGTCGTCGCGGCTTGCGCGTTGGTCTTGTTCTTCGTGCTTCGTTGGCTGGAGAACAGCGGCAACCGCGGACGGTTACACGACATATCCGAAGACCGGAAGTTCGCCTTGGAACTGCGGATCCAGCTGGCCTTGCTGTTCGCGCTTTCAGGGCTCGCGGTCCTCGGCCACGTCTCAATCATGCTGGCCGGGTTCTCCTTCGGCCTGGTGGTCTCTGCGGTGGGCGAACCCCGTCGCCTGGCGCACCAGCTCTTCGCCGTGAGCGATGGTTTCCTGGGGCCGGTCTTCTTCGTCTGGCTGGGTGCATCGCTCGACCTAAGGACCCTCGCGGGCAGCCCAAGCATGATCCTCCTCGGGATCTGCCTTGGCTTTGGAACACTGCTGGTGCACGGAAGCATCCGGGCCCTCGGCCAGCCCCTGCCGCTCGCAGTACTGGCCTCGTCCCAATTGGGAGTGCCGGTTGCAGCCGCCACCATCGGCTCCCAATTGCACTTGCTGGAACCAGGAGAAGCCGCGGCGATGATCCTGGGTGCCCTCATCAGCATCGGAGCCAGCACCATCGCGGGTTCGCGGGCGGCACGGAAATATTCGGAAGCCGCGCCGGAAGCGGCGGGCGAGGGGCCGAAGAGCGGTGGGCCGGCCGGCAAAGGACAATCCGGCAAAGGCCCGGCAGGCAAGCCCTCCGAAGGTGGTCCGGCAATAACTGCCTGATTCCCAAACCCGCAGCATGACCCCGTCACACGACCCATCCGACAGCGGCACGGCCACGAACCACCGGTAGAATTGCGGGGTTGACCAGACCGAGCTGGACTGTCGACCACCCGCTTGAACGCTACCGAGGGAGGAACCCGTGCGCGCATCGCATGCCCGGACGCCCTTCCATGCCATGCGTTCGGTGGCCCTGGCGGTCGCCATTGTTGCCCTCGCGGCAGGTGCCCATGTCCTCTCCGGGGGTGCGCTTCCCGTCGCTCCGGTCCTGTTGGCCGTCCTTGCATTGACCGGGCTCGTCACCACTCTTGCCACCCGGTTCAAGCTCGGATTCCCGGTCATTGCCGCGCTTCTGGGATCCGGCCAGCTTCTCCTGCACGAGGCCTTCACGGCATTCGGTCCGCTCACTGTTCCGGCTCCGGGCTCACCAGCACACCACTTGGCGGCTGAACACCTCTCCCCGCCGCTGGGCACTGAAACAGTCCATTTTCACGAGGTCGACACTCCCCTCAGCTGGTTGATGCTGACGGGGCACGCCCTCGCCACTGCCGCTTCGGCATTGCTCCTTGCCAAGGGCGAGCAGGCACTGTGGCAGCTCGAGGCCTGGCTTCGTCCCCTCCTGCAGCTCATCCGACTGATCTTCAGGCCCGACGCCGGCAACGCAGCTGTTGCGTTCAGCGCACCTGCCGTATTCATCCCTCGCCCGTGGCGGAACCTCAGGCAAGACAGCAGACGCGGCCCGCCCGCCGTCGTCGTATCCTCCTGACTCCGCCCGGCACCGCCTCAACTGGTGACGGGCACATCCCCTGACTTTGGCGCGCCTTCGCGCGCCCGTTGAAAGGCAACAACCATGAACAAATCCTCACTCCGCCGCGCCCTCTCCGCTACCGCAATCGCGGGCGGCACCGCCGCACTGATGATGGCCGGCCTCGCAGGCGCATCTGCCCACGTCTCCATCAACCCGGACAAGACCACGGCCAACTCGTATGCCCTGCTGACGTTCGGCGTCCCGCACGGCTGCGACACCTCAGGCACCACCAAGTTGACCATCAACCTGCCCGAGGAACTGACCGACGCCACGCCCACGGTGAACCCCAACTGGACAGTCGAAAAGGTGACGCAGACGCTGCCGGAACCCAAGAAACTGGCCGACGGCACATCGATCACCAAACGCACCAGCCAGATCGTCTACACGGCCAAGGCTCCGCTGGACCCGCACTTGCGCGACGCGCTGGTCCTGTCCGTGAAGCTGCCCGACACCGCTGGCAAGACCCTCTACTTCCCCACGCTCCAGAACTGCGAGCAAGGGCAGACGAACTGGGCTGAAATCCCGAAGGACGGCCAGGACGCGCACTCGCTGAAGGCTCCGGCTCCTTCGGTGGCCGTCACAGCCGCAGATCCGGCCGCGGGTGACACCCACATGGCTGCGTCCATCTCCACCGAGCAGGTAGCTTCCGTGACCGACGACGGCTCACAGGCGCGCAGCTGGGCCGGCCTGATCGCCGGCGTGGCAGGGCTGGGTCTGGGTGGCGCGGCCTTCTTCCGCAGCCGTTCCGCCAAGGCATCAGTCTCCAAGTAACGGCTCCGTTGGGTCGGCGTCCGGAACATTACGATCCGGACGCCAATCCGGCGCCGCTGCCGCGCCGCAGTTGACTCCGGCAAATGACGACGAAAAGCTGTGCGCATGACGAATATGCGAGTCAAGAACGGTCTCCTGCTCACGATGGCAGCAGCCTCGGTATTCCTGCTCTCCGGCTGTTTCCAAACCCAGGCCCAGCCCTCGGGATCAGCCGTACCCAGCGACACGGCGTCGGCCTCGTCGTCACCGTCGGCCTCGGCCTCAAGTACTCCTACTTCAAGCGGCAGCGCCACGCCATCGAGCACCGGGACGACGCCATCAGGCGTCGCTCTCTGCAAAGCGGGCTCGCTGACAGCATCTGTCGACTCCACAGGGGGCGGAGCGGCAGGGAGCGTCTACATGAAACTCATCCTGACCAACTCCGGCACGCAACCCTGCGTCCTCAATGGCTTCCCGGGCGTCTCACTCACGTCGGGACCCGCGGGCGATCCGATCGGCGCGGCTGCCGCGCGCGACGACTCCCAGCCTGTGACGCAAGTGCTCCTCGCTCCGGGGAAGGCCGGTTTCGCCCAACTCCGCTACACCCAGGCCGGGAACTACCCCGAGTGCACCCAGGCCCCAGCCGCCGGCTTCCGGGTCTACCCACCCGAGGACACCGCTTCGCTGTTCATCCCGCAGCAATACACGGCTTGCAGCAACACCAATATCAATCTCCTGACCGTCCAGGCGTTCCAGGCGGGGTAGGCGGTCCAGCGCTGTTCCTTATTGTGTCGGTGCCGTGAGGCATGATGGAGGAATGCAGGAGCAGAAGCTACCGGGCGGTCCTGGCAATTCAGCCATGGACCGCTTCAGCCGTGCCACGCGCGAGTGGTTCCTTGGTGCTTTCTCCGCGCCCACCCCTGCCCAGGACGGTGCATGGAAGGCCATTTCTTCGGGATCGCACGCCCTTGTGGTTGCGCCCACGGGTTCCGGCAAGACGCTCGCAGCATTCCTGTGGGCGTTGGACCGGCTCTTGTCCGTGTCCCCGCTTGCTTCGGCGGACGCCCTTCCGGAACTTGAGGGCACAACCGCCCGTGCCAAAGCTCCCAAGCGCAAGACCCGAGTCCTGTACATCTCGCCCCTCAAGGCCCTCGGCGTGGACGTCGAACGGAACCTCCGCTCGCCGCTGATCGGCATCACGCAAACCGCAAAACGGCTCGGGTTGCCGGCCCCGCTGGTCAGCGTCGGAGTCCGTTCAGGAGATACGACGACGGCGGACCGCCGCGCGCTGCTCAGCCACCCGCCGGACATCCTCATCACCACGCCCGAGTCCTTGTTCCTCATGCTGACGTCCAAAGCCCGGGAGACGCTCAGCGAGGTGGACACCGTGATCGTCGACGAGGTCCACGCCGTTGCAGGCACCAAGCGTGGCGCACACCTCGCGGTGTCATTGGAACGGCTCGATGCGCTGCTGCCGAAACCCGCCCAACGGATCGGCCTCTCGGCCACCGTGGAACCGCGCGAGCTCGTCGCACAGTTCCTCGCCGGTTCGGCACCCGTGGAAATCGTCGCACCACCGTCGCACAAAAACTGGAACCTCAGCGTCAGCGTTCCTGTGGAGGACATGTCCGACCTGGCGGGAGCCGCGGGCGCCTTCGACTCCGGGCCGGCCTCCGGACTGCAACCGCAAGCGTCCATTTGGCCGCATGTCGAGGAGAAGATCGTCGACCTTGTGCTGTCGAAGCAGTCCACCATTGTGTTTGCCAACTCCCGGCGTCTCGCGGAGCGACTCACAGCCCGATTGAACGAGATCTACGCGGAGCGCCAACTCATGGCGGTGGATGTGCTTTCCGCCGCGGCGGATTCGGCGCTGGACTCGGGGCTGCCGTCCTCGACGGCGACTCCGGCGCACATGATGGCCCAGGCCGGCAGCACGAGCGGCGCCGATCCGGTCCTGGCCCGCGCGCACCACGGTTCCGTGTCCAAGGACCAGCGGGCACTCATCGAGGATGACCTCAAGTCCGGCCGGCTGCGGTGCGTTGTGGCCACGTCGTCCCTGGAACTCGGCATCGACATGGGTGCCGTGGACCTTGTAGTCCAGGTCGAGTCGCCGCCGTCGGTGGCGAGCGGACTGCAAAGGGTTGGCCGCGCCGGGCACCAAGTAGGTGAGATTTCAGAAGGCGTACTCTTCCCCAAGCATCGTGCGGACCTCGTCCACACCGCCATCACTGTGGAACGCATGCTGAGCGGGAAGATCGAACGCCTCCACGTTCCAGCCAACCCCTTGGACATCCTCGCCCAACAAACGGTCGCCGCCACCGCGCTGGGAAGCATCGATGTCGAGGAATGGTTCGCCACCGTGCGGCGCTCCGCTCCTTTCGCCACCCTGCCTCGCTCAGCTTTCGAAGCCACCCTGGATCTCTTGGCTGGCCGGTATCCTTCGGACGAATTCGCCGAACTCAGGCCGCGCATCATCTGGGACCGGAATGCCGGCACCATCGAGGGCCGCCCCGGAGCACAGCGACTTGCCGTCACCTCGGGCGGAACCATCCCGGACCGCGGGCTCTTCGGCGTGTACATCATCGGCACCGAGAGCGAAGGCACCGGTTCTGGGTCCGGCTCCGGTTCCAGCCAGGCCGGTCCAGGGTCCGCACAGGAGCCCAGTCCGGCGTCGCGCGCTGCCAAAGGCGGCCGACGCGTCGGCGAGCTCGACGAGGAAATGGTCTACGAATCACGCCTCGGGGACATCTTTGCCCTGGGTGCCACAAGCTGGAAAATCGAGGACATCACGCACGACCGTGTCCTTGTCTCGCCCGCCTTCGGCCAGCCCGGAAAACTCCCCTTCTGGAAGGGCGATTCCTTGGGCCGGCCGGTGGATCTCGGCCGCGCCCTCGGAGCATTCGTGCGTGAGCTTTCCGCCTCGGACCAAGAGCCAGCACTGGAACGCTGCAAGGCCAGCGGACTGGACGACTTCGCCGCCGGCAACCTGATCCAGTATCTGGGCGAACAGAAGCAGGCCACGGAAGTGGTCCCCAATGACCGGACGCTCGTGGTCGAACGGTTCCATGACGAACTCGGCGATTGGCGCGTGGTGCTGCACAGCCCCTTCGGCATGCCGGTCCACGCACCGTGGGCACTCGCCGTCGGGCAGCGGCTCCAGCAGCGCTACGGGCTGGACGGTTCCGCGATGGCCGCCGACGACGGGATCGTGCTGCGGGTCCCGATGATGGAGGACGAACCCCCGGGGGCCGAGCTGTTCCTGTTCGACCCGGAGGAGCTTGAGCAGATCGTGACGGCGGAGGTTGGCGGGAGTGCCTTGTTCGCCTCCCGCTTCCGCGAGTGTGCCGCGCGCGCCCTGTTGTTGCCGCGCCAGAACCCTGCGAAAAGGCAGCCGCTGTGGCAGCAACGGCAACGCTCCGCGCAATTGCTGGATGTCGCGAAGAAGTACCCGTCTTTCCCCATCGTGCTCGAAACCGTGCGCGAGTGTTTGCAGGACGTCTACGACCTCCCCGCGTTGAAAGACATAGCAGCTTCGATCGAACGCAGGGAACTGCGCTTGGTTCAGACCACCACGCAGCAGCCCTCGCCCTTCGCCAAATCGCTGCTCTTTGGGTATGTGGCCCAGTATTTGTACGAGGGCGATTCACCGCTCGCCGAACGCAGGGCCGCTGCCTTGGCCCTCGACTCCACGCTCCTCAACGAGCTCCTGGGCAGGGTGGAACTACGCGAACTCCTCGACGCGAAAGTCATTGAGGCCACCGAGCTCGAGCTCCAGCGGCTGGCACCGGACCGGCTGGTCCGTGGGATGGAAGGCGTCGCGGACTTGCTGCGCCTGCTCGGCCCCTTGAGCGTCGACGAAGTGGCGGCCCGTTTGCAGCCCGAAGGAGTGGAAGCTTCCGCGGATCCGGCCGCGTCGCAACTGGCGGCGGGATCGCATCTGGCCGCATCGCATCTGGCGGCGCTGCATCTGGCGGCGCTGCGCAAGGCCAACCGCGCCCTCACCGTGACGCTCAGCGGCGTTGAACGATTCGCCGCTATCGAGGACGCGGCCCGGCTCCGGGATGCCATCGGGGTTCCGCTGCCCATGGGAGTGCCGCTCGCCTTCATCGAACCCGTCCACGATCCGCTCGGGGACCTGGTCTCCCGATACGCACGAACCCACGGACCCTTCACGGCCGAGGAAGCCGCCGCGAGGCTGGGACTGGGTGTCGCCGTCGTAAGCACTGCGCTCAAACGCCTGGCGGCGGACGGCCGCGTAGTGGAGGGCGAGTTCCGCCCGCACCCGAGTGCGCCGGCCACGGTTCCCGATGAGGGTTCGGAGTTGTTGGAGGCACCGGAACTCCCGGCTGTTCCGCTCCGCGGAGTCCCATTGAGTAGCGAGTGGTGCGATTCCGAAGTGCTGCGCAAGCTCCGGCGTCGTTCGCTTGCTGCACTGCGCGCCGAAGTGGAGCCGGTGGACGCTGCCGCGTACGGCCGGTTCCTCCCCGCCTGGCAAAACGTATCCGTACCCTCGGCCGGCCGTCCTGGTTCTTCTGGAGGCAGGGGTGCCCCGGCGCTGCGCGGGCTCGACGGCATCATGACCGCCATCGACCAGCTCTCCGGCGTGCCTGTTCCGGCGTCGGCGTGGGAGCCTTTGGTGCTGGCCAGCCGCATTTCCGATTACCAGCCGGCCATGTTGGACGAGCTCATGGCCGCGGGCGAAGTCTTGTGGTCAGGGGCTGGCTCGTTGCCCGGGAACGACGGGTGGATCAGTCTCCATGTGGCCGAAGCCGCGGAGCTCACCCTCAACCCGGACCCTGAATTCGAGCCCGGCGACGCCCAACTCCGCCTTCTGGAATACCTGCAGACCGGCGGGGGCGCCTATTTCTTCCGGCAACTCACCGATGTTGCCGGCGGCATGGACGCGGTCCTTAGCGACGATGCCGTGGTGGCTGCCCTGTGGGACCTTGTGTGGGCCGGCCGCATCACGGGCGACACCTTCGGCCCCGTCCGCGCGATGATTGCCGGCGGACGCACGGCGCACAAACAGCCCGCGCGGCCGCCGCGTGCCAGGTCCCTGCGCATGAGCAGGCTCGGCCGCTCGCACGGCACGGGCTTGATGGGCTCGCCCGGACTCACGGGCGGCCGCTACGGCTCGGTCACCGGAGCGGCTCCGACTCCCCCGCTCGCCGTTGGACGCTGGTCCGCGTTGCCTGCTCCCGAGCTCGACCCCACCATCCACGCGCGCGGCACCGCCGAACTCCTCCTCGACAGGTACGGCGTCGTGACTCGGGGCTCCGTCATGGTGGAGAACATCGTGGGCGGATTCGGGCTGATGTACAAGGTCCTCGCGCGCCTCGAAGAAGCCGGGCGGTGCCGCCGCGGCTACTTCATCGAGCACCTCGGCGCCGCCCAGTTTGCCGTGCCGGCGACCGTGGACAGATTACGCTCCTTCACGGAGGACGCCCAACTCGCCAAAACGGAGCCAGTCGCTTTGGCCCTCGCCGCAACGGACCCCGCAAACCCGTATGGCGCGGCCCTCCCGTGGCCCGCATTGGCCGTCGACGCTGGATCGGGCCACCGTCCGGGACGGAAAGCAGGTGCCCTGGTGGTGATAGTCGACGGCGCCTTGATTTTGTATGTCGAACGGGGAGGGAAGACCCTGCTCACTTTCAGCCAAGACGACGCCGTCCTGGCCGCTGCCGCTGCCGCGCTCGTCGGAGTGGTGCGGCGGGGAGCCGTGGACAAATTGATTATGGAAAAGGTCAACGGCCATGACCTCTTGGACACCCCCGTGGCTTCCGCCCTTGCGGCTGCCGGGGCGTACTCCACGCCGAAGGGTTTGAGGATCCGTGCCTGAGGGTGACTCGGTCTGGCGGGCCGCCGCGGAGTTGCACAAGGCCCTCGGTGGGCAGGCCCTTGTCTCCTCGGACTTCCGGGTACCCAGGTTTGCCACACTGAACCTGGCCGGATGGACCGTGTCCGAGGTAGTGCCACGGGGAAAGCACCTGCTCATGCGCTTGCTGGAGCCGGCGGCGGTTGGGTCGGTCGCGACTGGGCCGGCGGACGACGCCGGTTCGGCGGCTACCAGACCATCCCGCCGCGCCCTGACCATCCATTCGCATTTGAAAATGGAGGGAAGCTGGCAGGTCTATTCCCCCGGCGGCCGGTGGAGGAAACCCGGCCACACGGCCAGGTGCGTCCTCCGCACAGCGACGGCCGACGTCGTCGGCTTCTCCTTGGGAATCCTCGAGGTGATCCCGACGCCGGACGAGTCCCGCGTAGTAGGGCACCTCGGCCCGGACCTGCTCGGGCCCGACTGGGACGCGGAAGAGGCCGTTCGTCGGCTCCGGGCCGCGCCGGACGCACCGATCGGCGTCGCACTGTTGGACCAGCGGAACCTCGCCGGCCTCGGCAATATCTACCGTTGCGAGGCGTGTTTCCTGGCCGGGGTACATCCGGCCGCGCCGGTATCGGCTGTGAAGGATCTGCCGGCGATGCTCGCCGAAGCCAAGGTTATGCTCGAAGCCAACCTCGGACCCGGGCCAAGGATCACGCGCGGCACAGCGTTCCCTGGAGTCCGGGGAATTCCCCGCTCCGGCTACTGGGTGTACGGCCGCGAGCACCAGCCGTGCCTTCGTTGCCGGACGCCGATTCGCCGCGGAGTGCTCGGGCCAGCGTCCGGGATGGAAGACCGCACCATCTACTTCTGCCCGGAGTGCCAGCCCGGCTCGTCCGGCTGACGCTGCGGAAATTCCCTGACGCCCCCGGAATTCCGGGGGCGTCAAGAAATCTGCGAGTCGCCAGGAAGATTCCGCGTCACGAAGTGGCCGGCACGGCTTCCGGGGCAGCCACGGGAGCCTTCACCGGAACCGTAAACAGCGGCAGCAATAGCTGAACCACCGGGCCAATGGCCAAGGCGTAGACAACGGTTCCAACGCCGACGGACCCACCCAACAGCCAGCCCACACCGAGCACGACAACCTCGATCAAGGTCCGGGACAAACGCACCGACCATCCGGTGCGGCGGGCAAGTCCCGTCATGAGTCCGTCGCGGGCACCCGGGCCAAGGCGTGCGCCGATGTAGCAAGCGGAGGCGATTCCGTTCAGGACCACTGCGCCGGCGAGCATGGCGATCTGGCCACCCAGGTGCGAGAACGCCGGGATCAGGGCCAGGCCGATGTCCGCGAAGACTCCCACCAGAACGGCGTTGGCGAGGGTTCCGAAACCCGGCATCTGCCTCAGCGGTATCCAGAGGAGAAGAACCAGGAAGCTGACCACTACGACGACGGTGCCGATGCTCCACCCGATCTTCCCCGCGACGCCTTGGTGGAAGACATCCCAGGGGTCCAGGCCAAGGCCGGCCCGGATGAACATGGCCAGGGAGATCCCGTACATTGCGAGGCCAATCAGGAGCTGGGTGATTCTGCGGGTCATCATGAAACCATGCTCCCGAAAACTGGCATTGCTTTCCATAGCCAGTTTGCAATACTGGTCTTATGCCCGGATCCCTCAACCCCACAGCCATGGTGCGTCTCCTCGGTCCGTGGAACACTGGCGCCGCTCCCGCCTATCGCGAGCTTGCCGACGTCGTACGCCTTTTGGTGATGGACGGGCGGATCCCGCTCGACGTGGCACTGCCCAGTGAGCGCGCGCTCGCCGTCACCCTGGGCGTCAGCCGGACCACCGTCACTGCCGCCTATGCCAGCCTGCGCGAGCAAGGATTCCTGAGCGGCGGCCAGGGCAGCAGGGGCCGGACGGGCATTCCACACCGGACGGTTCCCATCAGCGGACCGGGACTGGCCGTTCCGGAGGGAATCCTTGACCTCGCCTATGCTTCACTGCCAGCGACGGGCGAGGTGGTGCACCGGGCATTCGCGGATGCGTTGATCGATCTCCCTGCGCTGTTGCCCGGTTTTGGCTACGACGCGGTCGGCCTCCCACCCCTCCGGGAAGCCATCGCGGACCGCTACACGGCAGCCGGCATCCCCACGACGGCCGCACAGATACTGGTGACTTCGGGGGCCCAGCACGCGCTGAACATTATCCTGAAGACCCTCGCCGGGCGGCAGCAGAAGGTCCTCGTGGAGCATCCCAGCTACCCCAACGCTCTCGATGCAATCCGCGTTTCGGGCTCACGCACGGTTCCGGTGCCGATGCCGCCTGCCGCCGAGCCGACGTCGGGCGCTGCCGGCGAGCCGACGTCGGGCGGTTGGGATATCGACGGCATGGTGGCCGCAATGCGCCACCAACGCCCGGCCATGGCCTACCTCGTCCCGGACTTCCACAACCCCACCGGGCGGATCATGTCCAACCTTCAGCGCCGCCGCCTGGTCCGCGAGGCGGCAGGGACGGGCACTGTCCTGGTGGTAGACGAAACGCTGCGGGAGCTAAACCTCGACGGCGTCAGCACCTCGCCGCTCGCGGCGTTCAGTCCGGCGGTGGTGACCATCGGATCGCTCAGCAAATCGCATTGGGCCGGGCTCCGGACCGGGTGGATCCGCGCCGAAGAGGACCTGATCAACCGCTTCGTGCAGACCCGGACAACGATGGATCTGGGCGGGCCCGTCGTCGAGCAGCTGGCTGCGGCTCGGCTGCTGCGGGCTTTCGCCGAACCGCTGGATGCGAGGCTTGCGGAGCTGCGGCGGAACCGGGAAGCGCTCCTCGGATTACTGGCCGAGCACCTTCCCGGGTGGCACGTGGAACGTCCGCGCGGCGGGCTGACGGCATGGTGCAGGTTGCCCACGCCGTCGAGTACCGCGCTCACCGTCGTCGCCCCGGACTTCGGCGTGCGGCTCGCGGCCGGCCCGCGCTTCGGCGTCGGCGGGGCTTTCGAGCACTTCATGCGCGTTCCGTACACGCTCGCGCCGGCCCAGCTTGAGACGGCGGTGCTGGCACTGCGCGATGCCCAAGCCCGGATCGATGCGTCGCCGCAACTCCGGAGGACCTTGAAAGCGCCCAAGGAACCCGCCGCGGTCGCCTAGCCCGCCGTTCCGCAGCCCGCCCGCTCCCCCGCCG
>NZ_JBYSXD010000038.1:0-46261 GCF_058781865.1 Arthrobacter sp. FW306-1B-F12A | reverse complement strand
GCTGCGCGGCCGCCCGGCGACAATGGCCCGGTCCGGACGGGCAGGGAACGAACGCCCTCACTTCATATCGTCTAACTCGCAGATGTTGTCGTTTAGAGGCCTCATAACGACACCTACTGCTAGTTAGTTGGGTGTTCTACGCTGGGTCCATGGACGGGACCCGAAGGGCCTTCAGCGACGAAGCCGACTATCACGAGGCGAACCTGGCCGTTTACTACGACCGGCAGGCCGGCATCCAGAACACCCGCGCCATGACCCCGCGTCGGACGGAATGCCGCGACTGGTTTATCCGCCTGCTCAAGGAAGAACACAGGCACTCGCTGTTCGAACTAGGCTGCGGCACAGGCGTCGAAGGCTTGGAATTCGTGCGGGCCGGATTGCACTACACCGGCGTCGACCTGTCCGAGGAGAGCATCCACGTTGCCCGTGCCAAAGGGCTCGACGCCAGCGTTGCCAGCGGCCGGTCCCTGCCGTTCGCCGATGCTACTTTCCCGGCCGTGTGGACTATGAGCACCCTCCTGCACGTGCCCAACGTGGTAATCCACGACGTCGTCAGTGAACTCGTGCGGGTCAGCGCGGCTGGCGCGCCAATCGCCGTCGGACTCTGGTCCGGTGACGATGAGGAAGTCCTCAACCCCGAGGACGAAGACGAGCCGCGGCGGTTCTTCAGCCGGCGGAGCGATGACACCCTGCACCGCATCTTTGGCGCGCACGGCGACGTCGAGCGCTTTGAGACCTGGCCCGAGGGCACAGGAGTCGAGTCGGGACCCGGCGCCGGGAACTGGACGCAGCATTACCAGTTCCTGGTCCTCCGGACTCCTTCGCTTGGGCCCACGCCGCCAGGGTTCCCTGGCCGAGCGAAGCGAGGTTAGGCAGGCGCCGTCATCTAGGCTTGCCCCATGGCTCCCATTTACACGTTCGCCGGGGATACCCCGGCCATCCATGACACCGCCTTCGTGGCACCCACGGCTTCCATCATCGGCAAGGCAACCCTCGGCCAGGACTCGAGCGCCTTCTATGGTGTGTCAGTCCGTGCCGACACCGCCGCCATCAGCGTCGGTGCCGGCTCGAACCTCCAGGACAATGTGGTCCTGCACGCCGACCCCGGCTTCCCCTGCACCGTCGGCGAGCGCGTCAGTGTCGGCCACAGCGCCGTCGTCCACGGATGCACCGTTGAGGACGACTGCCTCATTGGCATGAGCGCCACCATCCTGAACGGAGCCGTGATCGGTACGGGTTCGCTGGTGGCCGCGGGCGCCGTCGTGCTTGAGGGAACTGTCATCCCGCCGCGTTCCTTGGTTGCGGGCGTGCCTGCCAAGGTGCGACGCGAACTGAGCGAAGAAGAGCTCGACGGCGTGAAGCGCAACGCAGCGCACTACCGGGAGCTAGCGGCGGCGCACCGCGGGATGCACGCGCAGGGTTAGTCCAGGCTGATCGGCCCCAGCTCGTCCAACAGGTCACCGGGACCGGGGTTGCCTGCCACGGACGAACCACCGAGGTGGTTCACCACGCCCCACACAGCGTTCAGCCCTGTGGTGACGGCGCCTTCGGCCCAGCCTGCGGTGAACGAGACGTCGTCGCCCGCAAGGAAGATGCCTCGCTGGCTCTCCGGCAGCTTGTCCTGCTTGAAGTGCGTGAACAGGCGCTGCTGGTAGCGGTAGTGCCCTGGCAGGTTGGCCTTGAAGGCACCCATGAAGTTGGGGTCGGCCTCCCAGGAAACGGTGATGGGCTGTCCCACGATGTGGCTCGCGATGTCCACACCCGGGTAGATCTGCTCGAGCGAGTGCAGCATGAGCCTGACGCGTTCCTCGGCGCTGAGCGAGAGCCACTTCAGGGCGTCGTCGTTCCACGTATAGGAGAGCAGGATGACGGCAGGCTTGTCCGGGCCGTCGTCGAGCAGGTACGTCGCCCGGTTGAGCCGGTCGGTCAGCGTCATGGACAACACTTCGCGGCCCGTTTCGGGGTCGATGTCCTTCCAGAACGGCCGGTCCACCATGACGAAGGTCTTGGACGACTGCATGTAGTGCGAGCGTTCGATCGCGGTCCACAGTTCCGAGGGGAACAACGATTCCTGGGTGTGGATGCGCGTGGACAGCAGCCAGGACTGGCAGGTGGTCACGACGGCGGAGTACCCGGTTTCGCGGCCCCAACGCTCGCGCACCATGAGGTCGCCGTCCGCTCCGCGCTCGATGCGGTCCACGGCTCCGCGCTCGATGCGGTCCACGGCTCCGCGCGGGGAACCGGAATGCAACGATGCGAGCGAGGTGCCCTCGGGCCAGTGGGCCATGCCCGACGGCGCGTGGTGCCAGAGTGCCTCGGGGAGCCGTTGCGCTCCCCCGGTGATGAGGCGGTGCTGGTCATCGGCGTCGGTGTAGACGACGCGCAGGATTTCGAGGATGGAGTTGGGGAAGTCGGTGTCCCAGCCACCCGTGCCGAAACCTACTTGGCCGAAGGCCTCGCGGTGCGCGAATCCGGCGTCCTTGAAGGACGTGCTTGCGGCGATGAATCCGTAGAAGGTCTGTTCGTCGAGCAGCGGGAGCAGCCCGTTCCATAGCTCCTTGATGCGCTTGGTGTCGCGGACCCGGATCGCCTCCTGCATTTCCTGGAACGCGGCGCCGTCATTCACTGCGGCCTTCCAGGCTGCGGCAACCTCGTGGAAGAACTCCGGCAGCTCAGCCGACGTGGCGGCGTAGTGCTTCTGTCCGGCCAACTCGATCACGGTGCTCGATGTTGCCGGGGCAAGCGGGTTGGGGAATTCCTGGGTGTCCAAGCCGAGGAGTTCCACGTAGTGGTAGAACGCCTTTCCGGACACCGGGAAGCGCATGCCACCGAGGTCTGCCACCACTCCGGGAGCGGACGGGAAGCTCGCGGTGCGCAACCGCCCGCCGATTTGGTCGGCCTCGTAGACAACGGGGCGCAGCCCGAGCTTCATGAGCTCGTAGGCCGTCACGAGTCCCGAAAGGCCCGCACCGATCACCGCGACCTCTGTGCCGTACAGTTCCGGCGGAATGACCGCCAGCCCGTCGGGGTGGGCCAGGTAGTGGTCGTAGCTGAACGGGAAGTCCGGGTTCAGCATGGTGATGGGAGCGTCGGCCGGCGTTGCTTGGGAAATTCCGGCATCCCCCGCGCGGGGTGTGGGTTCCGTGGGCAATTCGGTGGCGATGGTCATGAAAGTTCTGCCTTCACAGTTTCCGGGTCGGCGACCCTGGCGGATAGTTCACGGTATTCCTGTTCGGTCAGGGCCGCTACCTTGGAGTTCCGGCGTCCATAGCCGAAGTAGAGGGCGATCCCCACGAGCATCCAGCCACCGAACACCACCCAGGTGTCGGCACCCAGGTTGGCCATGAGGTAGGCACACATGAGGGTGCCGAGGACGGGGGTGATCGGGTAGAGCGGTACGCGGAAGCTGCGCTTGAGCTCCGGGCGGTTGCGCCGCAGGTAGATGACGGCGACGTTGACCAGCGCGAACGCGAAGAGGGTGCCGATGCTGGTGGCGTCGGCCAGCGCGCCGAGCGGGACAAGCCCAGCGGTGAGTGCGACGGCGGTGCCCACGATGAGCGTTCCGGCCACCGGAGTGCCGGTGCGCGGGGAGATCCGGCCGAAGACTTCAGGGACCAGTCCGTCGCGGGACATGGAGAGCAGGATGCGGGTCTGGCCGTAGAGGACGGTCAGGACGATGCTGGCGATGGCGAGCACGGCACCGATGGAGAAGACGAGCGCGATCCAGGGTTGGTGGGTGGTTTCCTCGAGGATCTGGACGAGGGCTGCCTCTGTGCCGCCGAACCATTCCCAGGGCCGGGCACCGATTGCGGCCACGGCAACCAGGACGTAAATGCTGGTCACGATCACCATGGAGAGCAGGATGGCCCGGGGCAGGTCTCGCTTGGGGTTGCGGGCTTCTTCGCCAGCGGTAGAAGCGGCGTCGAAACCGATGTAGGAGAAGAACACCCGGGATGCTGCGGCCGAAACGCCTGCGGCACCCATCGGCATGAGAGGTTCGAAGTTGCCGGCGTTGAACGCGGTGAACGCAACGGCGCAGAAGAACAGCAGGATGACAATCTTGATGGTCACGATCGCAGTGTTGATCCAGGCGCTTTCCTTGGCGCCGCGCACCAGCAGGACCATGGCGAGGACCACGATCAGCATGGCCGGCACGTTGACCACGCCGCCGCTGCCCGGTGGCTGGGACATCGCGTCCGGCAGGAACTGCCCGAACGCGGCGAGCGTTTCGTTCACGTATTGCCCTGCGCCGACGGCCACGGCAGCCACGGAGACCGCGTATTCGAGGACGAGGCACCAACCACAGATCCAGGCCATGCCCTCGCCCATCGTGGCATAGGAGTAGGAATAGCTGGACCCGGCGACGGGCACGAGGCCTGCCATTTCGGCGTAGGACACGGCCGAGAACAGGGCGGCCAGCCCAGCGACCACGAAGGAAATCCAGACCGCGGGTCCGGCCAGCGGCACGGATTCACCCAGGATCACCAGGATGCCGGTTCCCAGGGTCGCGCCGACGCTGATCATCGTCAGCTGGAGGACGCCGAAGCTGCGGACCAGCGGCGTACCGCTTTCGCTGCTTCCTGCTTCGCTGACCATTTGCCCGATCGGCTTGCGGCGCAGGAGCTGCGAACCGAGCCCCGGGCGGCGGGCGGCATTGCCTGCATCCGTATTCGTGGCGTGCGTTGGCTTGGTCTGGGTGGAGGTAGGCACAGTCACCGTTGACGTCCCTTCAGAGTAGTTGGCGGTTTCCCCTGACAACCGTAAGCCTGTGAGCCAGCTCTCACGGCGGTGCAAAATGACCTATAGTGATCAACCATGAGACGTATTGCACAATCAGAAACGGCGCCCGGAGCGGCGCTTTCCGGGCAGGTCAGCGTTGATCTGTCTGCGATTTCAGACAACATCAAGGCCCTCAAGAAGCGCACCGCCGCGCCGCATTTCATGGCCGTGGTCAAGGGGAACGGCTACGGTCACGGCCTCGTCGACGTGGCCCGCACGGCGGTGGGGGCAGGGGCTGATTGGCTCGGAACGGCCCAATTGAGCGAAGCCATCACCTTGCGTCAGGCGGGCATCACCGTGCCGGTCCTGTCGTGGCTGTATCTGGCATCCCAGACCAGCGCGACCATCCGTGAGGCACTCGAGTACGACGTCGACGTTTCGCTTGGGAGCGTCGGTCAACTTGAGGTGCTGGCCGGGATCGCGGAGCAATTGGGCCGCCCCGCCGTCGTGCACCTGGAGCTGGACAGCGGCCTCAGCCGCGGCGGCGCGCGGAAGGAAGACTGGCCCGAACTCGTGGCCCGGGCACGCAAGGCGGAGCAGGACGGCACGGTGCTTGTCCGCGGCATCTGGACCCACTTGGCCTGGGCCGACGTTCCCGCCCACCCCGGCAACGCCGCGGCCGTCGCGGAGTTCGAAGACGCAGTTGGCGAAGCCCGCGCTGCCGGACTGGACCCGCAGCTGCGGCACGTGTCGAGCTCGGCCAACATCCTGGACCGGCCCGAATTCCACTTCGACATGGTCCGCGCCGGACTGGCGATTTACGGCTTGGCCCCAGCGGACCATCTGGATCCCGCCGACTTCGGACTCCGCCCCGCTTTGAGCGTCACCGCGCCGCTCGTCATGGTCAAGAAAGTCCCGGCGGGGACTGGCGTCAGCTACGAACACCAGGCCATCACGCACGAGCCGCGCTACCTCGGACTCATCCCCCTCGGCTACGCCGATGGTATCCCCAAGGGCATCAGCGGCCGGAGCCTGGTCCAGATCGCCGGCCGGAGGGTCCCGGTGATTGGCAAGGTGTGCATGGACCAGTTCATGGTGGACCTCGGCCCGGACGCGTCCGGAATCGAGGTCGGAGACACAGCGGTTTTGTTCGGTGATCCCGCAGGAGGGGCCGCGAGTGCCGACGATTGGGGCGCCGCCATCGGAAGCCACGGCGACGAGATCATCAACCGGATCGCACCGCGGCTCCCCCGCGTGTATGAGTCGAGCGCCTACGAGTGCCCCGATTACCAGGAGGCACCGAGCGATGTCGCCTGAGCCAGCCGCCGGCCGCCTGAGTTTCGTCACGCTTGAGCAGTTTCTGAAGCAGCTGCCGCCGGAGTTGGAGATACTCCACGACGGCGGCAGCGGCGGGGAGCTGCTGCGCTGGGTTGAACCCAGCGAACTGGACGACCCCACGCCCTACCTGCCGGACGGGGAGTTCCTGCTGACCGCGGGGCTCCCTTTCCTGGGGGACGGCGGGTCCAGCGAGAACGTCGATGCTTACGTGAAGCGGCTGGTGGGGGCCAAAGTGGCGGCGCTGGGCTTCGGGATCAGGCCGTATTTCGACGCCGTCCCGTCCGAGCTGCTGAAAGCGTGCCGCCGGCACAAGCTCACCTTGATCGAGATTCCCGAGTCCATCCCGTTCGCAGCGATCGGCTTAGAGTTCTCCCAGCTCCTGGAATCGGACAATGCGAAGGTCTTCCGCCAGCTCGCGGACACCAACCGGCAACTCATGCGGGCGGTCCTCTCCCCTCGGCCTGAACACGAGCTGCTCGCCGCTTTGGTCCAGAAGGTGCCCGTCTGGGCACTTCTGGTCGGAGCGGACGGGCGGGTACGTGCGCGCGCCCACGCGGCCGGCGGCAGCACCGGCGTCGAGCATTCACTGCTGGAGCCCATGCTGGAACGGCTCCTTTCGGGCAGCGGGCCGCGAGTCGAGGTGGACGGCTTTGAGCAGCCGGGATCGGAGAGGGTCTTTGGCCACCCGCTGCGGAGCACCAAGGACGCCAACCTCGGCGCCCTGATCCTGGGCTCGGACGCTGCGCTGACGCCCGCACAGAACAGTGTGGTGCAGTCGGTGGTGGGGTTGCTGGAGTTGCTGGTCCGCCAACGGACCAGCGGCTCGCTCGCCCCGAGCCAATTGGCGACGGCGTTGTTGCTGCACCCTGAAAGCCTTGCCAGCGGCGGGACCCGGCACGTGAACGGGCTCAAGGACCTCCTCGCGCAGAGCCTGTCTTCCACCAGATCCGCTCCCCTGCGCGTGGTCCAGGGCATCAAGGTGGACTCTCCCGAATGGCCCGCCGGCGACAGCCCGGTGCGTGAGCTCTTGCAGTGGCGGCGCCTTTTCGACACCAAACTGGTGGAAATCACCGAGTACGGATTCGCCGCGATCACTCGCTTGAAGGTGGACGACGCGCTCTTGGCGGACGTAGAAAAGCTGGGCTGGCGGCTCGTCATCGGAGACCCGACCGAACTGACAGGCCTCGCCGCAGCGCACCAGCGGGTGACCTCGCTACGTTCACGGGTCCAGTCCAGCGGACGGAGCGCCCGCGTCGACGAGGTGACCTGGTCGGTTACCGGGCTCCTGGGCCGCGAGGCCGGGTCCATGCTAGCTGCGAGGCTTCTTGAACCGGTGCTTGCTTTGGAAGCTGATCGGCGCGATCCCCTCTTGGCAGTGCTCAGGGGCTGGCTAAGCGAAAACGGCAGCTGGGACGCCTCCGCCAAACTGCTGGGATTGCACCGCAACAGCGTGCGCCGCCAGATCGGCCTGCTCGCCGAACTGCTCGATACGGATCTGAACCAGGCCCAGGTGCGTGCGGAGCTTTGGATCGCGCTGCAGTACGCGGACGGTTTGGCGGGCGGAGGGGATGCCTAGTCCCGGGCACTTTCTGACTGCGGCACCGTCTACGTGTCGTGCTGCTTAAAACACGTAGACGGAGCCGCCGGCACACGGAGAAACGTCGATTTTGCACGTATTTTGCCGGGTTTCACCACTTAATTTCGCCGTTTGACCACTGAGACGCGGTTTTCGCGGCCTAGCATTCGAGTGCCGGCTACACGGGATCCGCCAGTAGCTCAAATCGAAGTGGAGGAACGAAATGCTCACTACGACCGCCTTGAATGCAAGCAGCACCATGGCAACGGCACGAACCAAGATTGACGAAATGATTGTTCGCTACGATGGCTGGTTTCTGGTGGTTCTCGCCGTCCTGATGGTGCTTGCTTTTGCAATGCTCGCAGCGATGGCCGTCTGGTGTTTGACGCAAGGACGAGGCCGCTTTACTGGCAATTGGAGTTGGAGCCAATGGGGCGTCTCTGTGTGGGTTGAATGCAGGTAACTCCCAGCAAGCCAGCCGTCGTGGTGGCACTGACAACGTGCCACCACGACCAGAGCATCGGAATCACGCCTCATGACTCTCAGTGTTGCCAACGTCAACTACGCCTATAACTCCAGAACCCAAGTGCTTCATGATGTCTCGTTCACGATCGCCGAGGACCAGATCATGGGCCTCATCGGTCCCAACGGATCCGGGAAGTCCACCCTGATAAAGGTCATCCTGGATCTGCTCCAACTTCAAAGCGGCCGCGTCCGCATCGGACCTGTCAGCAGTCAGAGCCGCAGCGCCAAGATGTCTTCGATCTACTTGTCGAGCAATGATTACCTCCCTGAGTTCCTCACGGGGGAGGAATACGTGCGTTTCATGCACGGGCTCTATGGAGAATCCATGGATCACGCGGCACTGAGGACGCAATTCGCCAGGTACTCCATGCGCGACAGGCACCGCGACTTGATCGAGGACTACTCACACGGCATGAGGAAGAAGCTGCAACTTATCGCGGCGTTCATGCTCCGGCGAAGGTTTACCGTCATCGATGAGACCCTCAATGGCGTCGACATCGACGCCATCAACCTCTTCGAACGAGATATCCGACAACTTGCCAAAGAAGGCCGATCGGTTCTGCTGTGCAGTCATGACTTCACCATGTTGGAGCACGTCGCTGACGAGCTGGCGCTTCTCATCCAAGGGGCCCTGGTGGTTCAGGCTCCCGTCCGGAAGATTATCGAAGATCACGGAACGACAGCTGACCTTGCCAACGAATTCATCCAGGCAATGGAGCCATCCTAAATGCGCTTCAAGAGCGTAGTTCTCCTGTCTCGATTGTTCTGGCTCTTCATCGTGAGGCGCGTCTTGGGACGAGGCCTGTTGGCCAGCCCGGCTGCTCGGCTTTCTACCATATTCCTGCTCGTTCTCGCGTTCGCGGGATTCAACGTGTTGAGCTATGTGGTCATCCGTCAGTATCTCGGTGGAACCGGCCTGCTTGAGCCGGTTCTTCAAGTGGCCAACGCATCGGTCGGATTTTGGGTACTTATTGCGTACACACTGATCCGGGTGCTGTTCATGAAGGCAGATGAGCTTCTGAAGCTCTCCTTCAATCTGCCCGTGACCAACAAGGAAAGGACGATGGCGTTTGCGCTCTTTGAGTCATCCCTCGTTCTCCTTATGACCGTGTTCGTTTTCGGTGCTTTCTCCATTTCAACCGTGTTGATCGAGGGTCCTGATTACATTCCGAGGGTTCTGGCATCCATCTGGTTCCCCGCTATTTCAACCTACTTGCTTCTGAGCCTCGGCTACTACCTGCTTGAGCGTGCTCTGCAGGCCCTCGGGATCGCCCGACTTCGCAGTCTGATAGTCCCGATGGTGCTGGCTTTCGGGCTGGCGGTGGCGTTTCCTCAAACCAACGAGCAGAGCAGCCAGATCGCCGAAAGCTACGTATTGGGGCGCGACTACTTTGCACCTGCATTGCTCTACGCGAAACTGCAGGAAGCCGTTGGGCTCTGGTTATCCATTTTAATCCTCCTTGCGACATCGGCGGCAGTAATTCCGGCAATCGTCGCCATCGCACCCAGGAACTACGTCCCGATGCGTCGCTTCTTCGTCTTTCTGCCTTCACGCTTGGCAGATCGCACGTTCGGCGTTTACATTCTGGTCTTGTTTCGAAGTTTCGAAACGATGGTGGCTATCTCTTTTATCATCATTTATTCAGTCTTCGCCTGGCTCGAGCATTTGGTGTTCCCACCCTACGTCCTCGCTCTCATAACATTTCAGGGAGTCTATGCATTTTCAAACTCGGAGCCCCTGCGGCGCATGGTCACTTATCCGGGCCGCACCGTTGCGAACTACTTACGCCTCGTCGGCTCGCAAGGCGTCCTCTTGATGGTTGTGGGCATTCCAGTCATCACGATTTCCTTGTCGCAAGGAATTACCTTCGAAGCGTGCCTGCCGGTGCTTGGATTGTGTTTGAGCAACATTCTCATATCAACCCTAGTTGGCATCGCTTTCCCTCCTGAGAAGGGAAACCCATTCACTGTCATCATGGGGGTCCTGCTCACGGTGATAGTCGTCATGATTGTGGCGCTCGGCTTGAACGTCTTTAACTTTGATCCAATGATCAGTGCGGGAATTTTCACCGCGCTTAACATGCTCGTCGTCTTTTACAGCATCCTGGGTATGCGGAGAATGGAAAGGATTGCACGCCATGAAGTGGTTGCTTAGATCCATCGTCGGGATGACAGTCTCTTTTGTTGTCACCATGATCGTCGTTGTCGCAAGTTTCATCACCACGATGTTCTCGGCGTCAGAAATAGGAGTCAGGAAATCTGGCCTGTTCGGCGCGCTCTTCTTCGAGCCCCATGCAAAGCCCGACGGGGCCACCGCGTTGGAAATCGGGGTGTCGAACGGCGCGCCCATCGCTTTAGTCTTCGCGGCATCGCTGGTCTTTTATGTTGCCGTTGCATCAGTCCTGGAACGGCTAAAGCTCCACAAGAAGCGACTCCTACAAGCGAACCAGGATTGACTGTTCGAAAGTTCGCCCTCCGGGATGTCACTGCCGGGCTGATAGCCAAGCAACTCATATGGTCATGTAGCTTGCCTTTTGCCGCCGCTGCTCTCGGCTTCACGGCGTGCACCTTCCTGGCCGCCATGACCACTGACCCGATACTTTTCCGGGCTGGCCTGTGGCTTCTTGTGCATGTGCTGTGCCTGCTGTGCGGATTTCTGGTGCATGAGTGGTCTCACGTTGCGGGCATGAGGCTGTTTCACGGGATTTCCGACGTCGTAGTTTCTTCCGGCATCCTTCGCTTCTCCGTCATTCCCGTCGGGCATCTCTACGGGTGGCAGATCGCAATCGTGGCGATACTCGGTCCGGGTGGATCATGCTTGGTGGGGGCGCTGGTTGCACTACTGGCACCCGGTTCATTCCTGCAGTACTGGTTCTTGTTGCATGCAGTCTTTCTTCTGCCATTCTTTGGCGACGGACGCAGCCTCATTCTCGGAATCCGTGCTTGGGCTCGGCCGGTTGGCTTACGCGCGCCCGTAGTCAACCGCTGAGCTACTCATCCACCCCATGCATTCGCGGCCTCAACCTTTCGGGCCAGAACCTTCCCACTCCCGGTACAGCTCCGGGCGGCGTTCGCGCAGGTAGGGCACCTGTTCCCGGGCTTCGTTGACGCGTTCCGTGGAGATCTCGGCGAACAGCAAGGCCGCACCGTCCCCGGCCGCAGCGAACAACGAACCGTCCGGACCCGCGACCACGCTCCCGCCGAGGAAGTCGCAGCCGTCCTCGTGGCCGCTGTGGTTCGCGTAGGCAACGTTGAGCTGGCTCTCCAGTGCCCGGGCCCGGATCAGGACCTGCGGTACCGTTTCGAATCCGGCGGAAAGGGCGGTGGGGACCAGCAGAAGCTCGGCGCCCCGCGTGGCCGCGGCGCGGACGCTTTCGGGAAACTCGACGTCGTAGCAAATCAGCAGCGAGGTTTTGATCCCGTTGAAGTCCACGACGCCGGGAGCTGCTTGGGCGGCTGAGAACGCCTTTCGCTCCTCCTCGCCGAAGAGGTGCACTTTGCCATAGTCCAGGAGCACGGTTCCGTGGGCGTCCAGGAGAGTGGCGGAGATATGCCAGCCGCCATCGGCAGCTGGTGCGGGAAGGCTGTAGACCAGTCCGATTCCGTGCGTGCGGGCGATGTCCGCAAGGCGTTCCCGGATGCTTGGAAGCGTTGCGAAATCCAGCTCCGCGTGGAGCCGCAACGGAGCGTACCCCACCGGGAAGAGCTCGGGGGTCAGCAACAAGGCGGCCCCGGCCGCGGCAGCGCGTTGTGCCGCCGCATCGACCGTCTTCAGATTGGCGTCGATGTCCAGGACAACAGCGTTGGCCTGCAGAACGGACAGCAGCATCATTACCACCTCAATAGCACCTTGCATCCCCGTCAGGCGTTCATGGGAGGCACGCCCGGGATCACTCGTCCTTCCAGCCTAGCCAGCAGAAGGCTCGCCACCCGGGACAAAAGGACCTGTGGGCAGCCCGCCGGGGATGGTTCGTACAAAACTGGGGCATAGTTCATGATGACGACGCAAGTTCACGCCGTTGCGTTAACTTCTTGACTGCAACTGTGATTTGAGGCACGCTTCATGTCATGCCCGCAACATCCAGCTCGACGAAGAGCCACCGCAAGAACCCCGGCTCGCAATCAGCGCTGCGCCACCTGAACCAGCAGCGGCTCATCGAGTGCCTGCTGAGCGGCCCCTCCACCCAGGCCGAACTCGCCCGGCAGACCGGCCTTTCCACGGCAACGGTGTCCAACATCGTCAAGATCATGCAGGACGCAGGGCTCGTCTCCACCGAACCGATCACAAGCTCCGGACGACGGGCACTGAACGTCAGGCTCAACAGCAACGGCGCGGTGGCCGTCGGCATCGATTTTGGCCGGCGCCACCTGCGGGTGGTCCTGGCCTCGCTGGGCTATCACATCATCGTCGAGGAAACGGTCACGCTCCCCCTTGGCCACCACGCCGAACAGGGCATCAGCGCCGCCGTCGCACTCCTCAACAAGCTCCTGCTCGAGAGCGGCGTGGACCGAAGCGCGGTGGTTGGCGCGGGGGCCGGCATAGCGGGCCCCATCGACCGCCGTTCCGGTACCGTGGCGCAGGGCGCCATCCTGCCCGAATGGGTGGGGATCCAGATTCTCGAACGGCTGGAGGAAGCCCTCGATCTTCCCGTATACGTTGACAACGACGCCAATCTGGGTGCCCTCTCCGAGGTCACCTGGGGGCCCCACAGCGGGATCAGCAACCTTATGTTCCTCAAGATCGGCTCCGGCATCGGAGCGGGCCTCATCATCAACGGTGCGCCCTACTACGGGGCAGTGGGAATCACAGGAGAAATCGGCCATGCGACCATCCACGAATACGGCGCGATCTGCCGCTGCGGCAACCGGGGCTGCCTGGAAACGATGGCTTCCACCACCACCATGATCGAGCTGCTCGGGAAGGGCTCAGGGCTCCATCTCGAACCCGAGGACATTGTGCGCAACGCCCTGGCGAGGGATCCGGCGACCCTTCGCGTAGTGGACGACGCCGGACTCGCGGTGGGGCGCGCGCTGGGCAATGTGGCGAATCTCATAAACCCGGAAGTCATCGTGGTGGGCGGCCCTCTGGCCGGCCTCGGCGACATCCTCCTGGACCCGATCCGGCGGGGCCTCGTCCGCCATGCAGTGCCCGTAATCGGCGAGACAACGCACCTCGCGATGTCTTCGCTCGGCGCCCGGGCGGAGGCCCTGGGGGCGGCCGCTTTGGTGTTCCAGCACGCCGGAATTAAGCAGTCCTAAACATTTCGTTACCACGCTGTTATCGCCGTCTTGCGTTAAAGTCTTGACGACAAGCGGTGTGATCCAGTTTACTTTCTCATCAGATAGGCTCGCCATCCCCGAGCCGACAACGACGTCAAACATTGGAGGCGCGAGGGTATGTCGACCCCCATAACGCACCAGGATCCGGTTCTCCTCGAGATGCGGTCCATCACCAAGGAATTCCCCGGCGTGAAGGCGCTCTCGGACGTGAGCCTCCGGGTCAAGGTGGGCGAAATCCATGCGATCTGCGGCGAAAACGGTGCAGGAAAGTCCACGTTGATGAAGGTGCTCTCCGGGGTTTACCCCTACGGCAGCTACGACGGCGACATCGTGTACCAGGCGGAAGTCCAGCAGTTCAAGGACATCCGGGCCAGCGAACATGCGGGAATCGTGATCATCCACCAGGAACTGGCACTGATCCCCGAGCTGTCCATCATGGAAAACATCTTCCTCGGCAACGAACCCGTCCGGCGCGGCATCATCGACTGGGCCGAGGCACGCAAGCGGTCAATCGAACTCCTCGCACGGGTCGGCTTGCGCGAAGACCCGGATACCCCCATCAAGGAAATCGGCGTCGGCAAGCAGCAACTGGTGGAAATCGCCAAGGCGCTGAACAAGTCCGTCAAGCTGCTCATCCTCGACGAGCCCACGGCAGCCCTGAACGAATCGGACTCCCAGCACTTGCTGGACCTGATCCTTGGCCTCAAGGGCCGGGGCATCACGTCCATCATCATTTCCCACAAGCTCAACGAGATCGAGCAGATCGCGGACGAGATCACCATCATCCGCGATGGCAAGTCCATCGAGACGCTCAACGTCGTGGAAGACGGCGTCGACGAGGACCGGATCATCAAGGGCATGGTCGGGCGGACGCTCGAGTCCCGCTTCCCGGACCACACGCCGAAGATCGGCGAGGTGTTCTTCGAAGTCAAGGATTGGACGGTCGGGCATCCCCAGATCCAGGACCGCCTGGTCTGCAAGAATTCCAGCTTCCATGTGCGCCGGGGTGAAATCGTCGGCTTTGCCGGCCTGATGGGCGCCGGGCGCACCGAGCTTGCCCGCTCCGTCTTCGGCCACTCCTACGGCCGGTTCATCTCGGGGCAGGTGTACAAGGACGGCAAACCGATCACCATGCGCAGCGTCCGCCAAGCGATCGACGCCGGTCTCGGCTACGTCACGGAGGACCGCAAGAGCCTGGGACTGAACCTCCTGGACGACATCAAGACCACCACGGTGTCTGCCAACTTGAAGAAGATCAGCCGGGGAATCGTTGTGGACACCAACAAGGAATTCATGGTGGCCGAGCAATACCGGAAGTCGCTGCGCACCAAAACGCCGTCGGTGGAGGAAGGCGTATCGAAGCTTTCCGGCGGAAACCAACAAAAGGTTGTTCTCGCCAAATGGATGTTCACTGATCCGGACCTTCTCATCCTGGATGAACCCACCCGCGGAATCGACGTCGGGGCCAAGTACGAGATCTACGGAATCATCCAGCAGCTGGCAAACCAAGGGAAGGGCGTGATTGTGATCTCCTCCGAACTTCCCGAACTGCTGGGCCTCTCCGACCGTATCTACACCATCTTCGAGGGCTCCATCACTGGCGTACTCAACAAGGACGAAGCCAGCCAGGAAAGCCTCATGAAGCTCATGACATCCAGCCGCAAAGCTGCCTGACCCCGGTCATCTCCAGAACCACACGGACACAAGGACCCAAAACAATGAACGCGCTCAAGAAGCTATTCGGTGGCAACACCCGCCAATTCGGCATGATCTTCGCCCTGGTTGCACTCGTCATCTTCTTCCAGATCTTCACCTCGGGCCGCACGCTCACCCCGGGCAACGTCATCAACCTCTTCAACGGCAACTCCTACATCCTGATCCTGGCCATCGGCATGGTCCTGGTCATCATCGCCGGCCACATCGACCTCTCCGTAGGTTCGGTAGCGGCCTTCGTCGGCATCTCGGTGGCCCTGGCCATCAGGGACTGGCACCTGCCCTGGTACGTAGCCGTCCTGTTCGGGCTCCTGCTCGGCGCCCTGATCGGAGCCTGGCAAGGATTCTGGACGGCATACGTCGGTATCCCGGCCTTCATCGTGACCCTTGCCGGCATGCTGCTCTTCCGCGGTTTCAACCAGTTCGTGGGCAAGTCCAACACCGTTCCGGTCCCGGAAGACTTCCAGTACCTGGGCTCCGGGTACCTGCCCGAGATAGGGCCGAAGACGGGGTATAACAACCTGACAATCCTGCTGGGCCTTATCGCCGTCGCATTCGTGATTGTCAGTGCGATCCGTTCCCGCCGCACCGCCCAGGCACTGGGTGCCGAAGTGCAAGAAGGCTGGGTGATGGTCACCAAGCTCGTGCTCGTCAATGCAGCCATCCTCTACGCCACGTACCTGTTCGCGACTGGCCGCCCCGGCACCTCGTTCCCCATCCCGGGCCTTATTCTGGCCGTGCTGGTCCTGATCTACGGTTTCATTTCCGCCAAGACGGTCATTGGCCGCCACATCTACGCAGTCGGCGGCAACCGCCACGCGGCCGAACTCTCCGGAGTCCAGTCCAAGAAGGTCAATTTCATGGTCATGATGAACATGTCCATCCTTGCCGGCCTCGCCGGCATGATCTTCGTGGGCCGCTCCACGGCTTCGGGTCCGTTCGACGGCGTCGGCTGGGAACTGGATGCGATCGCGGCCGTATTCATCGGTGGCGCAGCGGTCACCGGCGGCGTGGGCACGGTGATCGGCTCCATCGTTGGTGGCCTGGTCATGGCTGTCCTCAACAACGGCCTCCAGCTGCTCGGCGTCGGCGCGGACCTCACCCAGATCATCAAGGGCCTCGTGCTGCTGGCGGCAGTTGCCTTCGACGTCTACAACAAGACGCAGGGCAAGAAATCGATCATCGGATTGATGATGAAGAACTTCGGCCGGAGCAGCGAAAGTGCCCCGGACGAGACGACCTCAACCAAGGAAGTCATCTCCAAGGAAGCCTGATCGGCTTCAAGACGGCTTGTTCCATCCACAACAAAGAAAGCGAACCAAGATATGCGAATGTTTGGTAAAGCAGGAAAGGCAGCAGCAGTAGCTGCGATCGCGGCACTGGCGCTGACGGCCTGCGGCCGTACGGACAGCGGCAGCTCCGGTGGCTCGTCAAGCGGCAGCGAGGCATTCCCCAAGGGTTCCTCGATCGGCGTCGCGCTCCCGCAGAAGACCAGTGAGAACTGGGTCCTGGCAGAGAAGCTCTTCAACGACGGGCTCACAAGCGCAGGCTTCAAGCCGGATGTGCAGTTCGCAAACGGCGGCGTTTCGGAGCAGCAGAACCAGATCAGCGCGATGATCACCAAGGGCGACAAGCTCATCATCGTCGGTGCCATCGACGGCGCCCAGCTGGGCACGCAGCTCAAGCAGGCCAAGGACGCCGGCGCTACGGTCATTGCCTACGACCGCCTGCTCCTGAACACCTCCAACGTGGACTACTACGTGGCCTACGACAACTTCAAGGTCGGTGTGCTGCAGGGTCAGGCCCTGCTGGACGGACTCAAGGCCAAGAAGCCGAGCGGCCCGTACAACATCGAGCTGTTTGCAGGTTCCCCCGATGACGCCAACGCGAAGGTCTTCTTCGACGGCGCCATGAGCATCCTGCAGCCGAAGATCGATGACGGAACCCTCAAGGTGGTTTCCGGCCAGAAGTCCTTCGAGCAGGCCGTCACCCAGGGTTGGAAGGCAGAGAACGCCCAGAAGCGCATGGACACCCTGCTCGCAGGTACCTACACGAGCGCTTCGCTGGACGGCGTGCTGTCCCCGAACGACACCCTGGCCCGCGCCATCCTGACCTCGGTCAAGGCGGCAGGCAAGCCGCTTCCGGTCGTGACCGGCCAGGACTCCGAGGTTGAGTCGGTCAAGTCCATCCTTGCGGGCGAGCAGTACTCCACCATCAACAAGGACACCCGCAAGCTCGTTGAGCACTCCATCACCATGGTCAACGACATCCAGTCCGGCAAGACCCCGGAAATCAACGACACCAAGTCCTACAACAACGGCGTCAAGACCGTGCCGGCGTACCTGCTGCCTCCGGTCATCGTGACCCTCGCCAACGTGAAGACGGCCTACGTGGACGATCCGGTCCTCGGCCCGATCACCAAGTAGTAGCACTCCTCTAGGCACCACCGACGGCGGCCATCCCCACTCCAGGGGGTGGCCGCCGTCGGTGTGTCCGACTCCATCCGCCGTCGCGCAACTCTTCACAGGCCCCGCATAGCTTCAGCAGCACAGCCGCACAGCCGCCGTGAGCACTGTTAGGTGAGCAGGCGCGCCGCTGGGGCGGGCCAGGTCCAGAAGGAGAATCGTGAGCGTCCTCGCCCGGAGTGTAGGCAATGCCTTCCGCAACAAGATAAGAACCGCGGCTGTAGTGGCAGTCCTGGCCGTCGCGATCGGGCTGGCGCTTGCCATGCTCGTGGCCAACCAAGCCGTTGGCGGCAAGGTCCAGGAGCTGAACGCCTCCGTGGGCACGGTCCTGACCGTGAATCCGGCCGGCGCGCAGGGATTCGACGGCGGCGGCGAGCCGCTCACCGCGGCCCAGACCGCGACGGCGGCAGCGGTACCGAACGTCGTTTCCGTGGTGGGCACCAAGGCGCTGCGGCTGGAGACCGCGACGACGGCCTCCACCTCGACCACCGGCACCACGGGGCAGCAAGCCGGACCCGGTGGCGGTCCCGGCGGCGGCACGAGCGTCACCACGAACCTTCAGGCAGCCATCGACGCCGGCACGCTCGGCAACCGCAACAACACAAGCGGCAGCACGGGCTCGGGTAGCACCAGAACGGCGCCCACGTTCTCGCTGCCCATCACTGCTACGGGTATCGGGGCCGAGGTGGACACCGCCGGCAAGGCCCTGAACATCACGAGCGGCACAGGCCTGGGCGACTACACCGTCGCCAGCACCAAGGCCCTCGTCGGAACGACTCTCGCGACGAAGAACAACCTCAAGGCCGGCTCGACGTTCACCATCGCCGGCAAGACGTTCACGGTGGCAGGCATCTTCGACGCCGGCACCACTTTCGGCAACAACGCCGTGTACACGACACTCGCCGAGGCCCAGGCCCTCGCGGCGACTCCGGGCGAGCTCTCCAGCATGGTGGTCACCGTCAACAGCATGGCGAATGTGGACGCCGCCAAGACGGCGCTTCAAGCCGCCCTCGGCTCCGGCAAGGCCGACGTCACACAGGGCCAGCGGAACCTCGAAACCGCGGTCAGTTCGCTGGACAGCGTCAAGAACATTTCACTCGTGGCCTTCTTCGCGGCACTCGGCACCGCCGGCTTGATCATCCTGCTCATCATGGTCATGTTGGTCCGCGAGCGCCGCCGTGAGATCGGAGTCCTCAAGGCCATCGGCGCCCGCAACCGGACCATCGGCTTGCAGTTCGTACTCGAAGCCCTCGTCCTCGTGGCGCTTGGCAGCGTCGTTGGCGCTGCCATCGCCTCCTTCGCCAGCGGCGGCATCGCGTCGGCGCTGATCAGTTCCAACAGCTCGACGACGGCCACGAGCCAGCGCGGTCCCGGCGGCGGAGGGTTTGGTGGTCCAGGTGGAAACCCCTTCGGCGGAGCCTCCCAGTTGCTGACCTCGGTCACGGCGAGCGCCTCCCCCGGCGTCATTGCTGCAGGCGTTGCCGCGGTCTTCGGCGTCGCCGTCGTGGGCGCCTTGGTACCAGCGCTGCTCACCGCCCGCATCCGCCCCATCGAAGTCCTCCGAGGAGAATAGCCATGATTGAAGTCAAAGACCTGGTCCGCCAGTTCAAGTCCGGCGACCGCACCATCAAGCCCGTCAACGGCGTGAGCTTCGAGCTCGAAAAGGGCACCCTCGCCTCGATCGTGGGAAAGAGCGGAAGCGGCAAGAGCACCCTGCTCTCCCTGCTCGGTGCCCTCGACAAGCCCACCAGCGGGGACGTCGTCGTGGAGGGAGTCAGCCTGGCCGGGCTCCCCGCCGGCAAACTCACCGAATACCGGCGCCGGGACATCGGGTTCGTTTTCCAGCAGTTCAACCTCATCCCCAACCTTTCCGCAGTGGATAACGTGATGCTGCCCATGGAGTTCGCCGGAATGCGGAAGGCTGCCCGCTTGGAGCGGGCCAGGTCCCTCCTGGAGCAGGTGCAGCTGGATCCGGAGAAACAGTCCCGCCGCATCAACAAGCTCTCGGGCGGCGAGCAGCAGCGCGTTGCCATTGCCCGGGCGCTGGCCAACGAGCCCAAGCTCATCCTGGCCGACGAGCCCACCGGCAACCTGGATGAGCAGACCGGTGAGCACATCATCGAACTGCTCAGTTCCTTGAGCAGGGACCATAACACCACCATTCTGGTGGTGACGCACGACCGGAGCCTGGCTCAGAAGACCGAGCGCCGCTTCAGGTTGCAGCAGGGCAAACTGAGCGAGGAAGCCGTTCGTCCGCGGGTCGCCGCCGGGGCCTGATCGCCTCTTCAGTGCTACAGGACGGAGGGCCGGGAATCGCAAGGTTCCCGGCCCGTTGGCCCGGATGCGTCCTGTAAACGCGGCTTGTGCAATGAGAGGATTGGCCGCATGAGTCTGTATATCGCCAAACCGTGGTTGTTCAGCCAGCCGAACCAGGATCCCCGCGCGGCCACTGGCAAGGCCTTGAACTGGGGCATCATCGCCACGGGAGGAATCGCCAAGACCGTGAGCGGCGACCTCGCCCAGCTCGAGGACGCAAACCTCCATGCAGTGAGTTCACGGCGCCAGGAATCCGCGGATGCCTTTGCCGCCGCGCAGGGGGTCACGAAGTCCTATGGCGACGACGGCGGTGTACCCGGCTACCAGCGGCTGCTAGCCGATGACGCCGTCGATGTCGTCTACGTGGCCACCCCGCATGCCCAACACTTCGAGATCGTCAGGGATGCCCTCAACGCCGGGAAGCACGTCCTGTGCGAGAAATCTTTGACCATCAACGGCCGTGAAGCGGCGGAGCTCGTCGCTCTGGCCCGGGAACGGAAACTGTTCCTCATGGAAGCCGTGTGGAGTCGATTCCTGCCCAGCATGCAGAGGGCATTCGCCATTGCCGCGTCCGGCGAGCTGGGCGACATCAAGTGGGTCAGCGCCGACCTTGGATTCCCTGCCCCTTACGATCCCACCGCCCGCATTTGGGCCCCGGCGGACGGCGGCGGAGCCCTTTTGGACCTCACGGTGTACGCCCTGCTGTGGCCCTTGGGCACCCTCGGTTTCCCGCAGTCTGTCAGCGCAATCGGCACTTTGACGGACGACGGCGTCGACTCCCAGAATGCGCTCACGCTGGGTTACGACGGCGGTGCTATCGCCCAGCTGACATCCTCGTTGCTGGCCCATGGGCCGCGCTCGGCATCCGTTGCAGGCTCCAAGGGCTTCCTCCAGACGCAGGGGTCCATTAACAATCCGCGCGAGCTGCTGATTCGAACGGGCTGGGATGAACCCCGGACCGAACGTTTTGACGCGGTCGGGATCGGCTACACCTACGAACTGCGTGAGGTTACCCGCTGTGTCCAGCAAGGACTGACCGAAAGTCCCGTGATGCCCTTGGACGATTCGCTGAACACAATGCGCCTCTTCGACGGGGTGCGATCCCAGCTCGGAGTCCGATACGCCAACGACGCCCGCTGAACTGAATGGGCGAATCCGCCCTCCAACGTCTGGACTAGTTAACTAGTGAGGCCTAGGATGGGAGCGATCGTCGATCCAAGCTGACGCTGGGGGGTGTCGAGATGGAAGCTGAGCAAAGTAAGTCGCGCGTTCTTCATGTTCTCCGCTCCGTCATGCTTGCCGGCGCGGGGGCCGTTGTTTGGATCGCCCTCTCTTCCACGGCAGCCAGCGCTGATTCCGGAAACACCAACAACCACACCCTTCTGGGCGGCGCGAGCTCTACGGTGTCCAACGTGGTGCACAATACGCCAAAGGGGCTTTCCGGAACTGTCAGCGACGCGGTTGCGGCAAGTGTCGCGTCCGTGCCGGCCCCGGCCGTGGCATCCGTTCCAGTCCCCGAGGTCCGGCTACCCGCGGTACAGGTGCCCCCTGCGGTGGTCAACGAGCTTCCGCAGCTGACTGCGAGCGTCGATCAACTTCTGGCCAACACGCCCATGGTGAGCACAGTCCTCCCTGATGGCGCAGTTAGTGCCGCGACTGCAAGCCTCGTATCGCCGGCAGCGCGCGCGGTTGACGGGGTCGGGTCAGGCGTTGGTTCCTTGGTTGGCAGCCTTCCGGTCACTGTCCCGGACGTAACCGTCCCTTCAATCCACATCCCCGATGCCGCCGGAATCGGCGAAGCCCTTGAAGCGGGACCCGCTGTTGCAGGGCCCGCTGGCAGTGTCCCCTTGACGTCGGCTCAGGACATCGCGACCCCGTTGCTCAGCCTCGCTGGCTCCAGTGGCCCTCCGGGCCTGATGGCAACGCCTTCGAAGTCGACAGTCCGGGCTAGCGGTACAAACGAACCTTCAGCGCCCTCCGACGGGACATTCCCGCCCGGTGCGCCAGGCGGCAGCGACACCGTAAGCGGCTCTGCGGTCCTTTCCAGCAATCCCTCGGGAGCTTCTGCCGCTTGGCTCCAAGGCACCAAGCTGTTTTACCCCTTGGCTGGGACCATCGTGTCAACAGCTGCTGCCGGCAGAGTTCCGGCTCCGGTGTCGTTTGACCCGGGTTCATCCCCTGACTAGTTCCTCCCCCCCCGCCGCTTTCCCGGAAGCCAATTCCGGACCGCGGCAAATGGCCAATCCAGGCGCTCCAATGCGCCTTTTGGAACTACTCGTTCAGGAGAACAACATAATGCACAGCATGATTCGCACGGGGCTGCTTGGCACCCTCTTTGCCGGTGGGTTGATAGCCCTCGGCGCAACTGCCGCGAACGCGGCAGACACCACTACAAGTGCGCTGGGCAATGCCTCAGGCACCCAAGTCGTTGCACCGGTGTCCATTCCGGTGAACGTCGGGTCGACGTCGCTCTCAATCCTTTCGGGCGCCGCGACCACCGCCCCTGCACTCGCCCCGGTTCCGGCCCCGGCGACCAATTCCGGCGGAGCAGCCGTCCCGTCCGGAACCCAGGTGGTGGCTCCGATATCGGTCCCTGTTAATATTGGAGCCACCTCACTGGCAGTTCTGAGCAACTCCGCCCCTGGAACAGCCTCTGGCACCCAGGCGACGGCTCCCGTCAGCGCACCGGTCACCGCTCCAGTCACCGTGGGTGACACCTCGGTCAACGTCCTCAGCACGACACCGACAGGCACCAGCGGAGGCACCGGCGTCACGGCACCGGTGAACGGACTGGCCGCCGTCGGTGACACCTCGGTCAACGTCCTCAGCACGACACCGACGGGCACCAGCGGAGGCACCGGCGTCAGCGCGCCTGTCACCGCTCCAGTCACCGTGGGCGACACCTCGGTCAACGTCCTCAGCACGACGCCGACCGGCACCACCGGAGGCACCGGCGGAACCGGCGTCACGGCACCGGTAACCGCTCCTGTCACCGTGGGTGACACCGCGGTCAACGTCCTCAGCACGACGCCGACCGGCACCACCGGAGGCACCGGCGTCAGCGCGCCTGTCACCGCTCCTGTCACCGTGGGTGACACCGCCGTCAACGTCCTCAGCACGACGCCGACTGGCGCCACCGGAGGCACTGGCGTCGCTGGGTCGGTGAACGGACTGGCCTCCTTGGGTGACACCTCGGCGAGCCTACTCGGCACCGCGTCGACGGGCACCAATGGAGGCGTCGGATCGCTCTTGAGTGCAGGACTGACGGCACCCTTGGGTCTGCCGAACACTGTCGGCACCGCATCGGTGGGTTTGGGATTGCCCACTATCAGCCAACCCGTTGTCACCCCGCCGGTCGTGAACCTGCCCGTCGTGAACGGGCCGGTCGGATCTCAGGGCTTCGTCGATCCGGCTGCAGCCGCTCCTTCGGTTGAGACACCGGCGGCCCTTGCATCCGGAACTGCAGCACAAGCCAATGCGGCCTCTGTAACTGCAGCGGGTGCTGTTGGGACCGGAACGGCTGTTCTCGCAAGCACCGGCTTCAATGGCCTGTGGTTGTTGTTCGCGGCAGCGCTGCTGTTGCTTGGCCTCATCGTGATGGTGGGCAGCCGGAAGATCCGGGCAACAATTCCCGCATAGTCACCGGCTCGGGCTTCTCCACCGCATCGGATGTAGCCCGCTTGCAGCTCCTCCGCAGGGCAAACAGCCCCGCGGAGGAGCTCACGCGTGAACATAGGGACTTCTGACCCTTAACCCTTAAGGTGCGTACGCCGTCGCGTCATGTGTCAGAGCTGCTGCCGGGGCATAGACCGGTGGAAACAGCTCGGAGGCATCGCGCCGCAGGTAGTCGCGTTCGCCGTAGGCGTCCACCATCTGTCCAAAGAGCTGCTGACCCTCAGCGCGCAGTCCATCCAGGTCGATGCCTGGGAGCGAGCCGTCAACAACCACGGGGCGGCCCGCAACGTACGTGTCGGTGACATTGCGTGCCGAACCGTTGAGGATGAGCGTGCGCAATGGATCTTCCACGACTCCGTCACGGAAGTCCTCCAGTGAGGCGACCATGATGTCGGCTTGGGCGCCCGGACACAGGCGCCCCAGGTCGTCGCGACCCAGTGCCCTGGCACCACCCAGGGTGGCAGCGTCGAAGAACGCCGAGACCGTACCGGCGTCCAAGCGGCCCTCTGCGATGCGGGCCAGGTGCGTGCCGACGTCGATGCCCTTGATCAGGTCCGGTGGGAATGAATCCGTTCCCAGGCACATGTTGACCCCGGCGGCTGCGAAGGCGTCAAAGGATTTGAGCATGCCTGAGTAGTGGAACGACGTCAGGGGGCAGTGAATGATGCTGACGTCATGCCGGGCCAGCACATCCAACGGCCCGCCTTCTGCGCTGGAGGACGGGTCGGTGCCGTCGATGACAACCCCGTGCGGGATGAGGAGCCGCGTGTCCAGCAGGCCTGAATCCGCAAGCTGCTCAAGGACTGTACGCCCCGTGAGCTTGACGAGGAAACCGTCTTCATTGGTCCCCTGGAGGCAATGGAGGCGGACCAGCGCGTTGCGTTCGGTGGCCAGTTCGGCAGTCCGGCGCATCAGTTCGTCCGAGAGTGTCTCGATCCGGCATGGCAGCAGGACACCGGTAAGCAACGGGTGTCCTAGCTCGTCGGCGTAGTCGAGGAACCGTGCGGCGTCGGCGAACCCTGTGCGTCCCTCCTCCTCGTCGAAAAGGATCACGCGCTGGCCGTCGTGGTCAGTGACGTTGATCCCCGAACGGTACGCGGAGCCCAGGAAGCCGCGCAGTCCGAGCTCGATGCTGGACTGCGCCATCCCTTTGAGTTCCTCGAAGGTTTCCGCCCAGGAGCTGTGGATCTCCGAGGCAATCGGCATGTAGGTGGTCACGCCGTGCAAGGCCAGCTGCGCCAGTGCAAACTTGCGTACGCTCTGGCGCTGCGCCGCGGTGAAGACATCGCGGCGGCGGTTATGGAAGTAGTCTTCGGACCATTGCAAGCCCGGAGCGATTTCCTCGGTGGGCCAGGAGTCGAAGATCATGTGATCAATGTCCGTCAAGGCGTCGAGATCGATGAGGCCAGGGGAGATGAGGCTCTGTCCAAAGTCCCGGCGTTCGTCAACGGGACCGGCGTAGTCGGTACCCACGTAGATGATCTCGTCATCCCTCATCACCACGTGCCCATCCGTGTGCATGACGTGCACGGTCCCGTCATAGCCAAGGACGTACCGGGCAGAAAGCTGAGTGATCATAAACCCTCCAAATTTGGTATCCCAAGGTCAAAAAGCTGCACACCGAGTCCGGCATCGGACGATCACGCGAATGCCCTAGGTTTGGGGAATCCGAGCAGCTTTTGTGACATGTCTTGCATTGCGATGTGATCCACCTTACCATCTTTGGTATACCAAATGGCATGGATGTATCCGTCCCTCGCCACTGCAGCACACGAAGGGTGCACAACAATGAAGAACCAATCCACAACCACTCCGGAGGTGGATACGCCCGTAGTCAACGTCGATCACGGACGGGCCCGCCTCTTCACCCCGACCGCACGGCAATGGGGATCGATGATCCTGCTGTCCACAGCCGTCTGCGCCGTCGCCATCCTGGCCGGAACACACAAGATTCCCCTCGGCAACGCCGCTATCGTACTCATGCCCGTCTTGTGGGCCGTGCTGATGGGCGCCGTCATCGGCGTCCAGAAGGTGCGCCCCATGTCCGGCCAGAGCCGTGCCGTGGCCTCGGTATTGCTCAACGTCAGCATCGTCATGTTCCTCGGAGCCCTCGGCACCCAGGTGGGACCCTCCTTCGCCAAACTGACTTCCCTCGGTCCGGCCATCCTGCTCCAGGAAGTCGGCCACATCTTCGGAACCGTCATCATTGCCCTGCCGATCGGCGTCGCGCTGGGCATGGGCCGCACGGCCATCGGGGCCACCTGGGCAATTGACCGGGAATCCTATTTGGCCTACGCACTGCAGCGTTTCGGCGTGAAGTCCCCGGTCTACCGCGGCGTGTTCTCCGTGTGGCTGCTGGGCAGTGTATTCGGCGCCGTCTTCATCTCCCTCCTGGCCGGCTTGCTCGGCGGAATGGGCATCTTCGACCCGCTTGCACTCGCGTTAGGCCTGGGCCTCGGCTCGGGATCCATGATGCTTGGCGGCGTCGCGGCCCTGTCCATCCTGTATCCCGGGCAAGCACCGGAGATCATGGCGCTTGCAGCCCTGTCGAACCTGGTGACGAACCTTGTGGGCTTCTACGCCGGAGCCTTCCTTTCGTTGCCGATGTCTTTGCGGCTCTACAAGTTCTGGTCGCGCCTCTTCCGCCGCGATGACGAAGGCAAGCGCCTTGACCGCAACGGGAACCCCGTTGCCGCGAAGCTGCGCCGGCCACAGGACCGATCCAAAGTGGACGTTTCAGCCGTGCTCCAGGACCCCGAAGTGCGCACGAAGCCCTCAACGTGGATTATCGCTTTCGGTGCAAGCATCGCCGCGGGCGTGGTCCTCAACGCCTTGGGCACCAAGTCCACCAGTATCAACGACGTCATTGGCGTGGTGATCCTTGGCCTCCTTACCGCCCTGGCATTCGTACTGGCCAAGTACGTTCCCGCCGTGCCGTCGAGCGTATGGGTTCTTGCGCTCGCCACGTTGGCAACAGCTCCGATTCTGCCTTTCAGCGGCTTGATCGTCTCCTTCACCCACAACCTTGACCCGCTCTACGTGGGCCTTGGCTCGATCGCCCTGCTCGGCATGAACGTTGGACGCGACATCAACGCGCTGAAGACACTCAACTGGCGCACGGTCATTGTGGCGACCATCACGTTCTCCGCAAGTTTCATAGCGGCCGCGGCACTTGCACAATTCGTCATCCACATCTGAGGGCTGACGCCGGACGACTGACGCCGAACAAGGGCGGTGGAATGGACTCTTTCGTCCATTCCACCGCCCTCTCGTGTCTCCGCCCGCCCTCGGCGGCGCCCACGGGTGATGTTCGACGCATCGCGGTTCCTTGATCCCCGGAGCCGCGCGACATACCGAGTCAGATGAACGGCTGAAGGACTCCAGACCATCTATGGCTTGCTAAGATCTAAAGGCTCAACCGGTCCCCCGGAGAGCCCCCATCAACTGGCCCGGAAACGGACGCGCCCCTTCGCGCCCGATACTGGCCCCTGCCCGACCCCAGGAGACCCCTGCTCTCATGACCGCATTGGCCGAACCGGACTATTTCGAGGTCCACGACGAGGATTACCGCACCGAACTGGACTCGCGGTACGAGGAAGGTTTCGGGCGCGGCCCCGAGCTCGACGACGACTACGGCACCGGCTACGACGAACTCGACAAGCTCTTCGATGGTCTGTTTGACGACGAGGATGATGACCTGGACGCCCCGGCCAAGGCCGAAAAGAAGGTTCCCGCCAAGAAGGACGCTCCGAAGGCTGCTGCCGCAAAGACGGCCACGCCGAAGAAGGCGCCCACAAATTCGGTGCCCAAGGCCAGCCCGGTCATTACCCGCAGGGTGGTCCCTGCGGCCGCTCCCGCCGCCGAACCGGTCGCCACCGTCGTCGAACCCGCCGTCGTCGAACCGGTCGCCGCCGTCGTCGAACCCGCAAGCTCCGAAGCGGCTCCCGCGGAAGAATCGGTGACTCCCGCGGTTCCGGACAGCCCTTTCTTCGCCCCGCACATCGCCCCGGTCAACCAGCATGTGGAGTTCCTCCGCAAGCTCCGCCCTGGCTTCGAAGTCCCCTACGTAGATCCGATGCACTCGGTGGAGGATTGCCGGATTGTCAGCCTGTTCTCCAACACCAGCGAGGCCTCCCCGCGGGGCGTTGTGTGGGCCGGAGACGACGCCGCCGCCACCCGGCTATTGGGTCTGCAGTTCCAGCTCGGCCTGCGCCCGGAATGGATGATGCCGTGGAACACCCACCCGTGGTTTACTCCGGGCGAGGCGAACGGAAAACTGACCCCCGAGCAAGTCAGTGCCGGGCTCAAGCCGCTCATCGCGTTCCTCAAACTCGTCCCGCGCGCATCGGCGATCGTCGCGCACGGAACGGAAGCCAACCGCCTGGCGCAGATGCTCCTCAAGACTGACAACCAGCTGATCTGGCGCCGCGGCCTGAAGGTCTACAAGGCCCGTTCGCTGCACGGGCGCGCCTTCGCCGGTTCCAAGGAACGCCAGACCGAATGGCTGATCGAAATGGGCCGCTCCTACGCGGACGCGATGGCCCGCGCGGGTCTCCAGGCGGGTCGGCGCTAGGAATCCTAGCGCCGCGATTTCCGGGCAGGCTTCCCGGCAAACAGTCTCCGGTCCAGCGAAACCGCCCCGGAACCGATGAAGGCGAACGCCAACGCCAACGCGATATACAGGATGAGCAGTTCGGCGTTGATTCCGGGGCTATCGCTCAACAACGGTTTGCCCGATTCGGTGACAAACCAGATCCCTGCGTACATGAGGGCCGCCAGGAAGCCAGCCACCCGCGTCAGGGCGCCGAGCACCAAAAGTGCGCCCAGCCCGGTTTCACCCCAGATGACCAGCCAGGACATCAGCTCCGCTTTTTGAACACCCATCGCGGCGATGGTTGCCTCAAACGCAGGCTGCCCCGCGAGCAGCTTCTGGACTCCGTGCACCAGCAAAAGGCCGCCGAACACGATCCTTAGAAACGCGATGCCGCGCGAAGACGAGGTCTGCGAAGGAAGGAGGAATTTCACCCGATCCAATCTTCCATGCCGAGGGCACAGCTCAAAACAGCCGCTCCGTCCACGGCAGAATGGAAACCGCAGCGGACCTCGGTGGGAGGGCCGCAGGACAGGATGGATGAAGCCGGGATGGATGTTGACGTCGTCGTAGTCGGCGGAGGCGCGATGGGATCAGCTGCGGCCTGGCAGCTCGCACTCAAGGGGCGATCGGTGGTTCTCCTTGAGCAGTTTGAGGAGGGGCACCATGTAGGGGCTTCCCATGGTGCGACGCGCAACTTCAACACGGCCTACGCAGAGGGTGACTACCTCGCCTTGGTCAGCGAAGCGAGGAACCTCTGGGACAGGCTCGCGGAGGAAACCGAAACGCAGTTGTTGGATCTTGTGGGTCTGGCCAACCACGGAAATGTTGCCCGGCTCCGGGAAGTTCGGACCGCGCACGCTGAGCGGGGCATCGCAAGCCAGTTCATCTCCGCCAAGGAGGCGTCAGAGCGTTGGCGGGGCATGGTGTTCCGAAGCGATGTCCTCTTCGTGCCGGAATCGGGCCGGGTCCGGGCGGCCGAGGCCCTCAAGGCGCTGCGCACATCGGCCGAGGCACACGGTGCCCGCTTCGAGTATTCGACCCCTGTTCGCGAGATCCGCGTGCTCGGCGAGGATCGCGCCGTCGTCGTGACCGATTCGCTGGAAATCACGGCGCGCCGGATTGTCATCGCGGCGGGCGCCTGGACCAGCAAGCTTGTCGGGGCGCAGGTCCCACTCCCCCGTTTGGTGGTCACCCAGGAGCAACCTGCGCATTTCACGCCCATCGATGATTCCCAGTCCTGGCCGAGCTTCAACCACGCGCCGGACCCGGGAGATCCCCGTGACGACTATTGGTACAGCCCCGTCTATGGGATGCTCACTCCAGGCGAGGGGGTCAAGGCGGGGTGGCATGGCGTAGGGCCTGTCACCGATCCGGATGCCCGCACATTCGAACCCGAGCCGGTTCAGCTGGAGGCCCTCCGCCGCTACGCTCGTGAATGGCTGCCCGGGGTCGACGCCGAATCGGCGGTTCCCATCAGCTGCACTTACACGAGCACGGCCAACGAAGATTTCCTGCTCGACCGTTTTGGACCGCTGGTGGTCGGCGCGGGGTTCTCAGGCCACGGATTCAAGTTCACCCCGGCTATTGGCCGCGTACTTGCCGATCTTGTCGACGGGATTGACGCGCCGCGCCGCTTCCGCCGCACTTAAATGCAACTAGCTCGCAGTTGTTGTCGTTCTGAGCGCTCAAAACGACAACAACTGCGAGTTAGTTGGGTGGGCGGGGCGCCTAGTTCAGGGTGGCGACAACCTCGTTGAGCTTTGCTGAAGGTCGCATCACGGCCTCCGCCTTGGCGGCGTCGGGGCGGTAGTAGCCGCCGATGTCGGCAGGCGAACCCTGGACTCCGAGCATCTCGGCAATGATGGTGTCCTCGTTGGCCGTCAGGGCCTCGGCGACGGCGGAGAACGCGGCGGCGAGCTCCGTATCGTCGCTCTGCTGGGCCAGTTCCTGTGCCCAGTACTTCGCGAGGTAGTAGTGGCTGCCTCTGTTGTCGAGTTCGCCCACCCTGCGCTTCGGGGACTTGTTGTCGAGCAGGAACGTGCCGGTGGCGCGGTCGAGCGTGTCCGCGAGGACCTGTGCCCGGGCGTTGCCGGTGGTGGTGGCGAGGTGCTCGAAACTGACGGCCAGGGCAAGGAATTCGCCCAGGCTGTCCCAGCGCAGGTGGTTTTCCTGCAGGAGCTGCTGGACGTGCTTCGGAGCCGAGCCGCCGGCACCGGTCTCGAAAAGGCCGCCGCCGTTGATCAGCGGGACCACGGAGAGCATCTTGGCGCTGGTGCCAAGCTCGAGGATCGGGAACAGGTCGGTGAGGTAGTCACGCAACACGTTGCCGGTCACCGAGATGGTGTCTTCGCCCTTGCGGATCCGCTCCAGCGTGAACGCGGTGGCCTTCTCCGGGGACATGATCTCGATCTGCAGGCCTTCGGTGTCGTGGTCCTTCAGGTATTCCTTGACCTTGGCGATCAGCTGGGCGTCGTGGGCGCGGGTTTCATCGAGCCAGAAGACAGCCGGCATCTTGGAGGCGCGGGCACGGGTGACGGCCAGCTTGACCCAGTCGCGGATCGGCACGTCCTTGGTCTGGCAGGCGCGCCAGATGTCGCCCGGGGAGACCTGGTGTTCGATCAACACGGTTCCGGAAGAATCCACAACCTGCATGGTTCCGGCGTACTCAACCTCGAAGGTCTTGTTGTGGCTGCCGTATTCCTCAGCCGCTTGTGCCATCAGGCCGACGTTCGGAACCGTACCCATGGTGGTGGGATCGAAGGCGCCGTGGGCACGGCAGTCATCGATGACCACCTGGTAGACATCTGCATAGCAGCTGTCCGGGATGACCGCGAGAGTGTCGGCTTCCTTGCCGTCCGGTCCCCACATGTGGCCGGAGCTGCGGATCATCGCCGGCATCGAAGCGTCAACAATGATGTCACTGGGAACGTGGAGGTTGGTGATGCCCTTGTCCGAATCGACCATGGCCAGCGCCGGTCCGTCTTCCAGGCCCTTCTTGATGGCCGCCTTGATGCCTTCGCGGACGTCTTCCGGGAGTTCATCGAGGCCGTTCAGGATGGAGGCGAGGCCGTTGTTGGCGCTCAGGCCGGCAGCAGCGATCTGCTTGCCGTAGGTGTCGAAAAGCTCAGAGAAATACGCCTTGACAACGTGGCCGAAGATGATCGGATCGGAGATCTTCATCATGGTGGCCTTCAAGTGTGCCGAGAACAGCACGCCTTCTTCCTTGGCGCGGACCACCTGGGCAGCCAGGAACTCGTCCAGGGCAGCGGCGCGCAGCACGGTGCCGTCCACTACTTCACCGGCGAGGACGGGGAAGGCCGGCTTGAGGACCTTGACGGTGCCGTCTTCGCGGACGATCTGGATCTTGATGGTGTCGTCGGCCGGGATGACCACGGACTTCTCGTTGGAGCGGAAGTCGTTCTCCGTCATGTGCGCAACGTTGGTCTTGGAGTCGGCGCTCCAGGCACCCATGGAGTGCGGATTCTGGCGGGCGTAGTTCTTCACCGACAGGGGCGCGCGGCGGTCCGAGTTGCCTTCACGCAGGACCGGGTTCACGGCCGAGCCCTTGATCTTGTCGTAACGCGAGCGGATGTCCGTCTCTTCGTCGGAGGAGGGGTTGTCCGGGTAGTCCGGAAGCGCGTAGCCCTGACCCTGCAGTTCGGCAATGGCTGCCTTCAGCTGAGGGACGGACGCGCTGATGTTGGGAAGCTTGATGATGTTCGCTTCGGGCTTCTTTGCCAGTTCGCCCAGTTCAGCCAGTGCGTCACTGATCCGCTGCTCTTCAGTCAGGTAGTCACCGAAGACGGCGATGATTCGGCCGGCCAGCGAAATGTCGCGGGTCTCGACCTCCACGCCGGCCGTTGAGGCGAAAGCTTCCACAATCGGCAGGAACGAGTACGTCGCCAGCATCGGCGCTTCGTCAGTGTGGGTATAGATAATCTTTGCCATTGGCGGGGCATCTCCCTGAAAGTCTGCAGATTTCAACATCTCTAACTTACCTGAGGGGGCCGGATTGGCGCGTACCGGGATGGCCTCAAGCGAGCTGTGCAACGTCATACCGCGCCGAACCTTATGTACCTCCGCGCCAAATCGGAGTAGGTTCATTGGGTCAAACTGTGGCCGACAACACGTGGCCGCCAAACGATTGGCAGGACAATCATGACAAAGAAATCACTCCCCATCACTGGTCTCCTGAGCCTCATTACCTCCGCCGTTTTGACCCTCTGTGCCGCTGGAGGGGCGGCAGCCGCAACGCCTACTGCGGTTTCGAGCTTCGCAGCGCCTGGGACGCAGCAGCTCGTCAGCCTGGCGACAACAAACACCGACCCCTCGGGGTACTGGACTCCCGAACGGATGCGAGCAGCCATCCCGGGCGATGTCCTCGCCCGCAAAGCCCTCGCACGAGGTGGCGCCACCGCCAGCGGCACGGTCGAAACCGGCCCGCCAGTGAAAATCGCCAGCGCCAAGGGCAGCAGCTCGAGCCTGCACCAAGACGAAGACCCTATTGACCACGTCGGCAAGGTCTTCTTCACCATGGGCGCCTTCGCTTACGTCTGCTCCGGCAACGTCGTCGTGTCGGACAACGACAGCACAGTGGCGACCGCGGGCCACTGCGTCAACGAGGGTCCCGGAGCCTTTGTCCAGAACTTCGTGTTCGTTCCGGCCTATCTCAACGGCAATGCTCCTTACGGCATCTGGCCCGCCAAGGCCCTCTACACCACGCCCCAGTGGCGCACCGCCGGCGACATCCGCTATGACACCGGTTTCGCAGTTACTGCCACGGTGAAAGGCAAGCACTTGGCCGACGTCGTTGGCGCGTCCGGCGTGGAATTCAACCAGGACCGGGGACTGAGCTACCAAGCCTTTGGCTACCCTGCCGCCCCGCCGTTCGACGGACAATCGCTGAAGAGCTGTTCGGGTGACGCCACCAAGGACCCCATCAATCCACAGTTCAAGGCGCAGGGCATTCCCTGCGATATGACCGGTGGGTCATCGGGCGGACCCTGGATGGTCGACTCGGGCCGGGATTCCTACCAAAACTCCATTACGAGCTACGGCTACCCTGGTGGCCCGGCTGTGATCTACGGGCCTTATTGGGGCTCCGTCATCCGGGATGCCTACGATACGGCGTCCACATCCTAGGTCTTTCGGCCAGTTGGAAACTAGGCAGAATTCGCATCTTGTCAAACGAAAGTCAAATCTCACAAAACTTGAACAATTTCTTTACATGCTTGTCACGGCTTCGGTAGTTTCGGTTCCGTCAGTCGGCGGCCTCCACAAACCGGCCGCCGTCCGCTCGATATCTAGGACAACTGTGACGAGAACCAAGACCTTGGCCACAAGCCTGCTCGGCCTCACTGCCGCCGCCTTACTCGCGCTGGGCGCCGGCAGCGGGGCCACCGCGGCCCCGTCCATAAGCGATGGCACCGATGCGTCGACCGTGAGCAGCAATTCGGCGTCGGACGCGAACACCGCTGACTATTGGACTCCTGAACGGATGAAGAACGCCGTCTCCGGTGACCTTCTTGTCACCAAGGCACTGACCCGGACACAGGCCGCGGTTGGCCTTTCGGACATACCAACTTCTCCCGATCGGGTTTTTCCCGGGCTTGGCCGCGCACTGACAATCGAAGGCCAGAATGCCACCAGCACTGCAGCGCCGTCCCCCGCCGTGGATCGTAAAGCCAACGCAGGTGAGTCTCCCGTTTCACACATCGGAAAAGTGTTCTTCACACTCGGCGGGGTGAACTATGTCTGCTCCGGCAACTCCATCACCTCCGCCAACCAGAGCACCGTGTCCACCGCCGGCCACTGCCTCAACGAAGGCCCCGGGGCGTTCGCGGGCAACTTCACGTTCGTTCCCGCCTACCAGGACGGCGCCGCGCCCTACGGAAAGTGGACGGCCAAGGCGCTCTACACAACCAGCCAGTGGTCCTCAAGTGGAAACATCCAGTACGACACCGGATTTGCCGTCATGAACACCCTCAATGGCCAAAAGCTCTCAGCCGTGGTGGGCGCCTCAGGCGTCCAGTTCAACGCTGCCCGAGGACTGGCGTACAAGTCGTTCGGCTACCCCGCGGCATCGCCCTTCACCGGGGAATCGCTCAAGAGCTGCTCAGGCACTGCCACAAACGATCCCAACAACCCCCAGTTCAAAACCCAGGGGATCCCCTGCAACATGACGGGTGGCTCCTCCGGTGGCCCGTGGTTCCTTGGAAGCAGCGCCAGCGGATACCAGAACTCGGTGAACAGCTACGGCTACGGAAGCAACTCCACCACGATGTACGGCCCGTACTGGGGCACGGTCATCCAAGGCACGTACCAGACAGCGTCCACAGCCCCGTAACCTCCCCGGCGCAGCAGGGACATGCCCCCTGTTCGCTCCCAGGGTTGGACATATTGCGAATATGCCCAGCGCCGACCACCAAAAATGGACATGTCCTCCCGGGAGGACATGTCCATTTTTTGGTGCCGCGAGTGGACCCGGTGCGAGCGCCCGGACCTAGGGAAAGGACCTAGTGGAAGAAGTGCCTAGCGCCCGTGAAGTACATCGTGATACCGGCGGCGTTAGCCGCAGCAATGACTTCCTCGTCGCGCACTGAACCGCCAGGCTGGACGACGGCGCGGACACCAGCGTCGATCAGGATCTGGAGGCCATCGGCGAACGGGAAGAACGCGTCGGAAGCGGCCACGGCACCGCGGGCGCGCTCGGGTGCGCCAGTCGCGACGGCGTTGGAGGCACCGCCGGCACCGTCGACGTTGGACTCCACCTGGACGCCCAAGGTGTTGGCGCGCTCAACGGCAAGTTTGCACGAGTCGAGGCGGTTGACTTGGCCCATGCCGATGCCGACTGCCGCCCCGTTGTTGGCGAGGAGGATCGCGTTGGATTTGGCGGCGCGGCAAGCAGTCCACGCGAACGCGAGGTCGGCCAGCGTGGCGTCGTCGGCGGCAACGCCTGCGGCGAGGGTCCAGTTGGCGGGGTTGTCGCCGTCGGCGTCCACCTTGTCGGCCTGCTGGACGAGGACGCCGCCCGAGACCTGGCGGAGTTCCGTCGGGTAGCGGCCGTAACCGTCCGGCAGCGCCAGAAGGCGGATGTTCTTCTTCTTGGACAGGATGTCAACGGCTTCCGGCTCGAAGCCCGGGGCGATGACAACCTCGGTGAAGATCCCGGCCACGGTCTTGGCCATACCGGCCGTGACAATGCTGTTGGCCGCGATGACGCCTCCGAAAGCGGATACCGGATCGCAAGCGTGGGCCTTGGCGTGGGCGTCGGCAATGGGGTCCGCGGCATCGGCCGAACCCACGGCCACACCGCACGGGTTGGCGTGCTTGATGATGGCGACGGCCGGCTCGGAGAAGTCGAACGCGGCGCGGAGCGCGGCGTCGGCGTCGACGAAGTTGTTGTAGCTCATGGCCTTGCCGTGCAACTGGTCTGCCTGGGCGATGCCGGCGGGGGCCGCCTTGTCCACGTACAGCGCGGCCTGCTGGTGCGGGTTTTCGCCGTAGCGCAGCACCTCGGAGCGCTCAAGGGCGAGGCCGGCGTAGGCGGGCCAATCGATGACGCCGTCACCGTCTTCGTCGAGGAACTGGCTGGCGGTCCAGGTGGCAACGGCGGTGTCGTACGTTGCGGTGTGGGCGAATGCCTTCGCGGCGAGGCGGCGGCGCGTCTTCAGGTCGAAGCCACCCGCGGCGGCGGCTTCCACGACGGCGCCGTAGAAGTTCGGGTCAACAACGATCGCGACGGCGGCATGGTTCTTGGCGGCCGAACGCACCATGGCGGGGCCTCCGATGTCGATCTGCTCGACGACGTCGTCCTGCGCAGCGCCGGAGCGGACGGTCTCCACGAAGGGGTAGAGGTTGACCACAACGAGGTCGAAAGGCTCGATCTCCATCTTGGCCAGCGTTTCCATGTGGGCAGGAACGCGGCGGTCGGCCAGGATACCGCCGTGCACGCGCGGGTGCAGGGTCTTGACCCGGCCGTCGAGCATCTCCGGGGAACCGGTGACTTCTTCGACTTCCTTGACCGGAATACCGGCTGCGGCGATCTTCTTCGCGGTGGAACCGGTGGAGACGATGGCGACTCCTGCTGCATGCAGGCCCTTCGCGAGCTCCTCCAGCCCCGTCTTGTCGTAAACCGAGATCAGTGCACGGCGGATGGGAACACGGTCAAGCTGCGTCAAGCTCACAAAAGTCTCCGTCTTATATCGCGGGATTCCGCGGTTGCTGGGGATATGGACGAGTTTATCGTGTTGTGGCTCCTCTTCGTTTTTCGAGACGTGGCCGCGTCCGCAACATATGGTTGGGCCATGGATTCCGCGGATGTGATTTTGGTAGCCGACGTCGGCAAGAGCCGATGCCGGGTTGAACTCAGGCGAGGCGATGAGGTGGTGGGCTCGGCGGACCAGCAGGGCTTCCCCGGCCTCGGCATGGACGACGGCGCCCGGCTCGCCTTCGAGCTGCTCGCGGACACCGCGGCCATGCTGCCGCGGGGGCTTCCGGCAGCATTCCCGGAAGGTTCGTTGCTTGGAATCGGCGCCGCCGTGGCCGGGGTTGAGGCCTCAACGGCCAACTCCCACGAACTCGCCGTCCTCCTTTCCGAGCGCTTCAAGGTCCCGGCCGCGGTTCTCTCGGACGCAACCGCGGCCCAGCTCGGCGCCCTGCACGGCGCACCCGGAACGGTGCTGATTGTTGGCACGGGGGCTGTTGCCTTCCGCTTCGACGACGCCGGAACCCTCCACCGTGCCGATGGTTGGGGACCGCTCTTGGGCGATCGCGGAAGCGGCCGCTGGATCGGCCAGCAGGGCCTTCAGGCCGCACTACAAGCTCACGACGGCGGCCCTGCCACGTCGTTGCTCGGCGCGGCTGCCGCGCTTGTAGGCTCCCCCGCGCAACTTCCGGCGTGGCTCGCCGAATCCGACAACCCGGCACGGACGATGGCGCGTTTCACGCCCGTGGTGCTGAAAGAAGCGGAGGCGGGAGACGCCGTCGCACGCGGCATTGTGGACGAAGCCTGCAGGCTTCTCGTGAACACCGTGGCCCTTGCCGCGGGCGACACGAAGCAGGTGGCGCTCCTTGGCGGCGTCGTGAAATCGGAGTTCTTCGGCGGGCTCTTGCACAACGCCCTCGCTTCGGCTGGGATTGAGGTGGTTGCGGCTCTCGGCGATGGCTTGGACGGGGCCGCCCTCGCAGCGAACCGCCGCGGGCTCCTCCAGGAAAGGTACATTCACCGTGACGGAACAGCCTGACGCTTCTTCCCCCGGTACCCCGGACTCCCCCGACGGGCTCGAGGAACTCCGTTCGGAGCTCGCGGGCCTGCAAACCGAAGCCGCGTTGCCCGCGCTCAGTGAGTTGGACACCATGGGCACGGCCGAACTCGTCGCGGCCATGAATGAGCAGAACCGCGGCGTCCCGGCCGCCGTCGAACAAGCCAGCGGGGAAATCGCCGCAGTGGTCGACGCCGTTGCGGAGCGCCTCGCCCGCGGCGGCCGGTTGCTCTACGTCGGCGCCGGAACGGCCGGGCGGCTCGGGGTTTTGGACGCGAGCGAATGCCCGCCCACGTTCGGCACTCCCCCGGGGCTCGTCGTCGGGATCATCGCGGGCGGCACCCAAGCCATCCAGAAGCCAGTGGAGTACGCCGAGGACAACGCCACTGCCGGAGCCCGGGACCTGCACGACATCAGCGTGACCGAGGCGGACGCCGTCGTCGGAATCTCGGCTTCGGGACGCACACCGTACGTGATCGGCGCCCTTGAGGAGGCCCGCAGCCGAGGCGCTTTCACCGCCTCGATCGCTTGCAACCACGCTTCGCCCATCAGCAAACTGGCGGACGTGGCGATCGACGTCGTGGTTGGTCCCGAGTTCGTTGCCGGTTCAACGCGGCTGAAGGCCGGCACGGCGCAGAAACTCGTCCTCAACATGATCAGCACGCTCGCGATGGTCAAGCTCGGGAAGACCTACGGAAACCTGATGGTCGATCTGCGGGCAACCAACAACAAGCTCCTCGCAAGGTCCCAACGGACCATCCAACACGCCACCGGAGTGGACGCAGAGACGGCGATTCGCGCGCTGGATTCCGTGGGTGGATCGGTCAAGGCAGCCATCCTGGTAGTGCTGACGGGGATCGATCCGGGGCAGGCCAAGAGCGCTTTGGACGAGGCCGGCGGCTTCCTGCGAAAGGCGATCGAGAAGCACGGATAGAGTTTTCCCCAGGAGGGGAAATGAATACTTACACGACCGTCCCGAGCGGCGAACAGGTTGTCCAGGAGCTGCCGTGGCGGTGGAAGGTCCAGGGCAGGATCTTCCTGATCGGGGGCCTCGGCTTCATGTTCGATGCCTGGGACGTCACCCTCAACGGCATCCTCATTCCGCTGCTTTCCAAGCATTGGTCCCTCCAGCCCGCCGACGCCGGATGGATCGGCACCGCAAACCTGATCGGCATGGCCTTGGGCGCCTTCGCCTGGGGTACCATCGCGGACACCATCGGCCGGAAACGGGCCTTCACGGCCACCCTGCTGATCTTCTCCATCTTTACTGTGTTGGGAGCTTTCGCGCCGGACATCGTGTGGTTCTGCATCTTCCGCTTCATGGCCGGCTTCGGGCTGGGCGGCTGCATTCCCGTGGATTACGCACTCGTCGGTGAATTCACGCCACGGAAGCATCGCGGCAAGGTGCTTACCGCTATGGATGGTTGGTGGCCCGTAGGGGCCGCCCTGTGCGGCTTCATTTCGGCCGGACTTGTTGCGGCCTTTGCCGATTGGCGCCTCACCATGCTCGTGATGGTGTTGCCTGCCTTGCTGGTGTTCTGGGTCAGGCGGAGCGTGCCCGAATCCCCGCTCTTCCTCATCCGCAGGGGCCGGCGCCAAGAGGCCGCCGACGTCATCGACAGCCTCGTCCTGGCCACGGGAGCCGAGCCGCGCGCCTACAGCCTGCCCGCACCACAAGATGCGCCCCGTCTCTCCGCCGGCAGCGCGTGGCAGCAACTGCGACGGATCTGGCAGTTCAACTGGAAGATCACGACGGCGGCCTGGGCCCTGTTTTTCAGCATCCTTCTGGTCTACTACTTGAGCTTGACGTGGATGCCGCGGATTCTGATCGGCGCCGGGTTCGAGGAGTACAAGGCCTTCGTGACGACAGCCGGGATGGCCGGCGTCGGGCTCCTGGGCGTGGCGGTCGCCGCGGTGCTGGTGGAGCGGGTGGGCCGCAAGTGGATCCTGGCCATCACCGGGCCACTGTCCGCGTTGGCCCTGGTGATCGTGTCATTGGTGGTGGACATTCCTGACGCGGCCGTGTTCTGGCTCCTGGCGTTCGGCTTCGTCATCCAGGTGGCCATCCCGGCGCTCTACACCTACGTCTCGGAGCTCTACCCCACGGAGCTTCGGGGTTCCGGCTTCGGCTGGGCCTCGACCTTCTCACGCGTTGGTGCCGGGATCGGGCCACTCGTGTTCGCTTCGTATTTCTGGCCCGAGCTTGGCCTGGCTACGTCTTTCGCCTTGGCTGGCGGGCTGATCGTTGTGGCTGTGCTGTGGATGGCGTTGTTTGCGCCGGAGACCAAGCAGCTCGAGCTCGACTGAGCATGCCCCACGGGGGTGCCCAACTGACTCGCATTTGTTGTCGTTATGAGCCGCCAAAACGACATCTAATGCGAGCTAGTTGGGCCGAACGGAGGACTTAGGCGTGCTTTCCCGCCGCGAGCTCTGCGAGCGTCCGGACCAGGAGCCTACGCTCCACCACCTTGATGCGTTCGTGCAGGGTGTCCTCGGTGTCGTCCGGGGCGATGTCCACCGCTTCCTGGGCGATGATGGGCCCGGTGTCCACGCCGGCGTCGGCCCAGTGGACAGTGCAGCCGGTCACTTTCACACCATAGGCCATGGCATCGCGGACTCCATGGGCTCCCGGGAAAGCGGGAAGCAGCGCGGGGTGGGTGTTGAGGTACTTGCCTTCGAAGGCATCGATGAACTCCGGACTCACAATCCGCATGAACCCGGACGAGACCACCACGTCCGGATTGTACGAGGCAACGGCTTTGGTAAGTGCCGCGTTCCAATCGGCCCTGTCCGCGTAGTCCTTGAAGTCCACCACGAAGGTGTCCAGTCCGGCTTCGGCAGAGCGTTCCACGCCGTAGGTACCCGGCCGGTCGGCTCCCACGGCTGCGATCTCAATGTCCAGCTCGCCCGCCTTCACGGCGTCGATTACTGCTTGGAGGTTGGAACCGGTGCCGGAGACGAGGACAACAATACGCATTGCACTAGCTTATGGCTGGCTCGCGTAGGCTGGAAAACATGAATTCCGGCGTTGGACCCACCCCGCAGCATCAGCCTCAGAGCGAGGCTGCCAAATCAGCGCTTGCCGTTACCCACACGCTGTTCAGGACTTTCCTGCTGACCGTGCTTGGCGCCCTGTTCGTCTATATCCTGAACATCAGCTACGTCTGGCTCAGTGGAATCCTCACCGTCATCGCGGCGGTGCTTGGAGTGGTGGTCCTCGTGCGGGCGATCCGGTTCAAGCAGCCGCGCATCGTTCTGTTCGGCACCATTTCCGGGCTCGTGGTCACGGCCATCATGTGCCTGCTGGTGCTCACCGCAGTCGTCTTCTTCCAACAGGTCACCACCTTGGAGAACTGTGCACGAGGCGCACTGACGCTCCACGCCCAGAACTCGTGCCAGGTGGATTTCCAGAATTCCCTTCCCTCCGGATTGCGCTAGCCGGGGCGCAAGCCAGGTGAGGCAGGCACCTTAGCGGCGGTCGCCGTCGTACACGGAATCGTCGAGATCCGCTTCGCGGAGCTTCTGCCGCCTTTCGAGCCAGGGCCCCACCCAATAACCGATCACGACGCCGATCCCCACCTCCGCGGCGATCCAGACTGCCGTCCACCGCGGGTCCGGGCCGATCTCGGTGAGACGCCCGATCCCGGCGGAACCGCGCGCCAGCCAGGCGAGGCCTCCGGCCAAAGCCCCTGCGACGGCCCCGATGAGCGCGCCGAGGATCAGCGTGGAAACAGGAGCCGTGAACCAGCGCGCCTTGATCTTGATGGAGAGCCATTCGTCGAAGTGGTTCTCCCCCGCCCGCAGGAACCACCAGCCCGCCAACACACCGGCGATCACCGGCAGGGCGAGGGCCGCGGCGCCGAAGTCGAGCTGCCCGGTGGGTAGTGCGCCGAAGACGGGGATCGCGGGCAGCGGCCCGACGGCGGTGCCCAGCGGCCCGACGTGTGAGCCGATGCCGAGGGAGAACCCTGCGCCAGAGGACCAAGCCAAAGCGAATATCGCCAGATTGGGGAGGTAGCCGAGCTGGGCGATGGTCAGGACGCCACCGCCGAGGGCGCCGGCTTTCAGGCCTTCGTAGACGGCGATGATGTCCGTCCAGTGGATGACAAGGTCGACGGCGAGCAGCGTCGCCGAGAGTGTCAGTGCTGCCATGATCGCGACGAATCCGGCCTTGATGGCGGAGCCGAAGTAGGAACCGGCCCAGCGGGAATGTTGGCTTGTGCGCGCAAGCCAATCGACGGCGTCTACCCCAATGAGCCTGCTCCACGAGCCCGACTCACGCCGGGCACCCACCACCATGCCGAGACCGAACGGGATTAGCGGAAGTAAGGCAGCGAACCAGATGTTGATGACGACGTCCTGCGTCCGGCACACGAATCCGGTGGCCGCGCCGAACGCCCCGTAGACAAGCAACGCTCCGAAGAAGGCCTGCCACAGCTGGTCCGTGTAGGAAGCCCTGGCCAGCCGGCGGCCCGCGCGCCACGCCAAAAGGAAGGGGACCAGCGTCAGTCCGAGCGGGATAAGGGACAACATCCCGGAACCCGGTAGACCCGCGGTTCCCATGTTCACAGTGGCAAGTTGCAGCGGAACGCCGTGGACCAGCAACCAGGCTTGGCCAGCCAGGCGTGCCAGGAAATCGACGGTGTGGTTCTGGAATCCGTCAGTTGCCCAGACACCGATCAGCGGCAGGACCACCACGAGCGCGGAGATGATGGCGGCCTGGGCCGACTCAAGGGCACCCTGCAGCCACAAAGGCATGGGCAGGCCATGGTTACCAGTCTGATCAGCGCGCAGTTTCATCGTGTTCTATCGTGCCACGGCGTGCCCCGCTCCCCCGGCAGGCGCCCGCACGGCCCGCCAATCCCCCAACGCCCGCTCACTTATGAGGCGTTCCGGGCGGACGCTCGCTCACCAATGAGGTTTTCCGGGCCAACGCCCGCTCACCAATGAGGTTTTCCGGGCCAACGCGCGCTCACCAATGAGGCACGCCGGGCCAACGCCCGCTCACCAATGAGGCACGCCGGGCCAACGCGCGCTCACTCCGGCCGCACCGCTGTCGTCGTATATGTGTGCGAGCGTTGGCAGGAAACCCGACATACGTGAGCGAGCGTCGGGGAAAAACCCGCCATAGGTGAGCGAGCGTCCGGGGCGCGCAGTGCCTCTGGGGCCGCCGGGCACGCCGCCGCCAGGCCGGCCGGACGCCGCCGCTCCCAGCGCTTTTTGCATAAGTCAGACGTAAAATTGGATTGTTCGCAATAGGTGGATGGAGGGCATAAATGACTACCGCAACCCCACATGCACATGGTGTTCACTTTGGACGGACGGACATCCAGAACATCGGCATGGGTGTAGGTATTCTGATGGCGCTGGTGGGCCTTCTCGGATTCATTCCGGGAATCACCATGCGGTACGGGGAATTGCAGTTCTTCGGGCCAAATTCGCACGCAATGCTCCTGGGTGTGTTCCAAGTGTCGCTGCTGCTCAACATTGTGCAGCTCCTCATCGGTGGAACCAGCTGGGCGATGTCCCGCTCGGGCGGCCATAGCGCACGCAATATCCTGATGAGCTTCGGCGCCTTGTACATCGTGTTCAGTGTGTACGGACTGAGTGTCGGGGTTGATTCGGCGGCCAACTTCCTGTCGCTGAACACGCTCGACAACTGGACGTTCATGGTCTTGGGCATCCTGATGATTGCCGCTGGCTGGATGTTTTCACGGCATCTGGCCGACGACGCAAAGTAGCCCTATTCAAAGCCCGGATTGAGTTAGCCCGGGATTACAGGAGCCGCCGATGGGTAGGATCTACAGCTAAATCTGAATAGTCATACAAGCGGTTGGTGCAGTTCCTGCGGTGAAGAAGCCGGGAGCTGTGCCAACCTTCTTTGTGCCCGACGCCGTCAGATCCACTTTGGTGCCGCCGGCACGGGCCCAGCGCCCGCGGTCACCCCGCCGGCCCCGCGTCCGGTGGCCCATTGCACGACGCCGGCGAGAGGCCCGGCGACCACGACGGCGGCGTCCGGATCGCCAAACGTGAGGTCCGTGCCAGCGACGCTGACCAACAACCCGGCGTCGGTGCCCCGGGCGGCCCACGAACCGGTGATGTCGCGCAGCAGCCGTTCCAGTACCGACGCCGGGATGTCACCGAACGATGCTCCGTTGTAGAGGTCGACGGCGTGCACCCAGACTTCGCGGGTGCGCATCCAGACCGTTTCCGACGCCGGGACTTCCCTGCCCTGGATGGTCCGGACCGTGTGGTGCCAGGCGTCCTCGGGCAGATCCCGCCATTCCACGCTCAGGTGCACGGCGGAGTGGTCAAACAGGTTCCGCAACGCGATGGGAGACAGGGTGGCGCCGAAGTTGATCTCCTCATCCCGCACTGCAATTGAGGGATACATCGGAGTCTCCACGCCGGTCGACGCCCACTCCACGAGGCGGGCGATGGCCCGGGCGTTGTAGCCCACGTGTGCTACAACGTGGCGGCGGGTCCAGTCGGGAAGCAGCGAATCGCCGTCGAGCCCGGCATCGGTGAGTTCGTTGAGCTTGCGGGCGAAGAACGCGGTCCCACGCCGGGCCTGCAGGAGCTGTTCCTGCAGGCCAGGATCGGTGGTGAGGTCGTGGCGGGCGACCATCAGGCTTCCTTGACCACGCGGTTGCTCAGCTGGCCCAGTCCCTCGATGGTGGTGACCAGGAGCTGGCCCTCCTGGAGGTACCGCTTCGGGTTCTGGGCATGGCCCACTCCGCCGGGGGTGCCGGTGGCGATGACATCGCCCGGGTTCAGCGTGATGATGGTGGAGATGTAGGACACCAGGAATTCGGGGGTGAACACGAGGTCCCCGGTGGGGGTCTGCTGCTGGATCTCGCCGTCCACCGCGGAGGTCATGAGCGGCCCGGCCGAGAACTCGTCCTTAGTGACCAGGGCGGGCCCGAACGGGGTGGACTTCTCCCAGGTCTTGCCTTGCAGCCATTGGATGGTGCGGAACTGGTAGTCGCGCATGCTGATGTCGTTCAGCACCGAGTACCCGGCTATGTGATCGGCCGCGTCGGCTTCGCTGATGCGGCGCCCCTTCTTGCCGATCACGACGGCGAGCTCGGCCTCCCAGTCAACCGTGTCCGATTCCTGCGGCAACGCCAGGTCGTCGTTGGGACCGATTAGCGATTCCTGGTACTTCGCGAACAGGGTGGGGTACTCGGGGATTTCCCGGCCCATCTCCTTGATGTGGTTGCGGTAGTTGTGCCCGACGCAGATGATCTTCCCCGGTGAGGGCACGACGGCGGCGAGGTCGGCGCCGTCGTACGCGTGAGTTGCGCCGTTGGCCGCCTCAGCGATAGTCGCCCAGGCGGGGTCCTGCAGGAGGACGCCCACGTCGGAGAACCCGTCGATCTCGGTCAGGATGTCGCCGTCCTGGCGGACGGCCACGGTGCCGGTGCCGGTCCCGTCAGAAATGCGGAGGGTGAGGAGTCTCATTTGTTGCGTCCTTCGATGTACGTGCGGTTGAAATTCAGTCGTTCGAAAATGGGGGCGTCGCTGAAGCGGAACAGATCGAACTCACTCTCGGCGTGGAGCGACCATTCCTGCCAGGACGGCACGACAAAGAGGTCGCCCTTTTCCAGGACCTTGGATCCCCCGTTCAGCACCACGGTGCCGCGTCCTTCGAAGACCTGCCAGACACTGGAACCGACTTCGCGCACGGCCTCGGTGGAAGCGCCGGCCCGCAGGCGGTGGAATTCGGCGCGGATGGTGGGCATGACGTCCCCGCCGGTGGTCGGGTTGGTGTAACGCACGGCGGCGTGGCCCTGGGACACCGTGGCCGGGTGGCCCTCGTCCTCGAGAAGCAATTGTTCGCGCAGGGCGGCGTCGGTGTGTTCCCAACGGTAGGCCGCGATCGGGGAATTCACCGTGTCCTGCAGCCCGGAAAGGGGACGGAGGCCGGGGTGAGCCCAGAGCCGCTCGGATCGCGAAACGTCCGGGGTGGCCTCGTCAGTGACACGTTCGGTGCCGAATTCGAAGAACCCGGCGTCCGCGTAGTGCACGAACGGGATGTCCAATCCGTCGATCCACGCCATCGGCTGGTCCGTGTCGTTGTGGTGGCCATGGAAGTTCCAGCCCGGCGTCAGCAGGAAGTCCCCGCGGCGCATCGCCACCGGATCCCCGTTGACGACCGTCCAGACGCCCTCACCTTCGACGACGAAGCGGAAGGCGTTCTGCGAGTGGCGGTGCTCCGGAGCTGTTTCGTGCGCGCCCAGATACTGGATGGCAGCCCACAGGGTGGGTGTGGCATACGGAGTACCGCCGAGGCCCGGGTTTGCCAGGGCGATGGCACGGCGTTCCCCGCCACGGCCAACAGGCACCAGGTCCCCGGCACGGGCCGCCAATGGGTACAAATCGTTCCAGCGCCACACGTAAGGCACGGCCTTCGGGGACGGCACCATCGGCATCAGGTCCGCGATCTCGGTCCAGAGCGGAATCAGGTTCCCGGCCTCGAAATCCTGATACAGCTGCTCCAGCTGGGCGGCTTCCTCGGGAGTCGGTTCCGGAACAGCGTTCTCGGCGGCAACTGATTCGTGGGTTGTGCTATCGGCGCTGATGGACACAGAGGCCTCCTCGGGGGTACGGGACAGTTTTGGCGTACTCCAGACCCTAGGGAAGCCCCTAAGTGATCTCCAGCATATTCTGCTAGACAGAATCTTCTGGCCCACCTGACGGGCCCGCAGACCCAACTGACTAGCAATAGATGTCGTTATGGGCCCTCAAAACGACATCAACTGCGAGTCAGTTGGGTGGGTCACGGCTTGGGTGG
>NZ_JBYSXD010000037.1:0-46644 GCF_058781865.1 Arthrobacter sp. FW306-1B-F12A | reverse complement strand
GGCATGGGTGTGACGAAGGTCGTGAATTCGGGGCGACTTCTTCAAGCCGAGAGCTTGGGCCGCCTGGACTGCCGGCATCCAGTAATGGTGCCAATAGAGCTTGTGAATGATGCGTTCACCCTTGGGCGTTGTAAACAGGAGTTCCGATCCTGGCCGACTGGCCACCAAAGGAATCAGAACCTCAACCAAATGCGGGTTGAGCGAAACCGTCCTTTTCCCGGCCCCCGTTTTGGTCGCGCCGATGTAGAACTCGGAGTCGGCCCCTCGCTTCCACGCCTTATTGATCCGCATTGTTGCTGGCTTGGACATGAGATCCACATCGGCGACAGTCACGGCAGTCGCTTCACCAAAACGAGTACCGGTCATGACCAAGAATTCAGTGAACGCTTTGTATCGCTCCCCCATGCATTCCAGGATCAGTCCAAATTCGGCGTGCGTCAGGAATCGAGCCTCATCCTCAGCCTTTTCGCCGGATGGGAGCTGGACACCGCGGCAAGGATTGTCCTTGCGATAGCGCAGCATCACAGCCGTCTCCATGGCCGCAAAGATCAAGCCATGATTGTTCTTGATGGTCTTGGGCGACCTGCCCTTTTCCTGCATCGTCTTGATCCAGTAGGTCAGGTGCCGATAGTCCAATTTGTCGACCGGAATGTGGCCAATGACATCAGCTATGTGCAGCGTCAGCATCGTTTGGTAAGTGTGCACCGTTCCGGAAGAAGGACGAACCAGAAGGTCGATGTGCTCTTGGATTACGGCTGCCACAGTCGGCGCTTTGCTCTGGTTCTGCACCATCGCATGCTGAGCGATTTCGAACGACTGGTTGTTGGCGTCCAGGAGACGTTTCAGTGTCTGCGCTTCAGCCGACGTCGAGAAGGTGATCCCCTCTTGTTTTCGCGTCTCGGGGTTACGCCAGCGGACCGTAAAAGATGACGATCCGTCCGATTTTTTGCGCTCCCAAATGCTGGCCATAGCCAAAATTCTAGGCTTCGTGTGCACAGAAAACGAGTTTCTGTGCACACTCAGAAGCCTAAAACCGCCCTGACCTGCGTAAACACTGTGCCCGAGGTGGGACTCGAACCCACACACCTTTCGATACCGCATTTTGAGTGCGGCGCGTCTGCCAATTCCGCCACTCGGGCGCGGAAACACCGAAACAAGACTAACCGACGTCGGGCTCTTCACAGAACTCAACGCTCCCTGTTGCAGTGCGCGAAACTACTCTACATGCAGATAGGCTAAATTCCAGAACCGGCTCGGCCGAGCAATAAATCATACGCAGGGACCGGGTGCAACTAAGATGGTTGAGAACCCGCCGTACGTCTTGAAGGAGATCCCGTGTCAGAACAGACGGAGTCCAAGCCCGCATCCCAGCCGGCACGCCGAGTAGTTGTCGCAGAAGATGAAACCCTCATCCGCCTGGACATCATCGAGATCTTGAAGGGCGAAGGCTACGACGTTGTCGGTGAAGCCGACAACGGTGAGAAGGCCGTCCAGCTGGCCGAAGAACTGAAGCCGGATCTGGTCCTCATGGACGTCAAGATGCCTGTCATGGACGGCATTTCTGCCGCGGAGAAGATCGTCAAGGCGAGGATTGCCCCCGTCGTCCTGCTGACAGCGTTCAGCCAGAAGGAACTCGTGGAGCGCGCCCGCGACGCGGGGGCCATGGCCTACGTCGTGAAGCCTTTCACTCCGGCCGATCTGATCCCGGCCATCGAAATCGCGCTGTCCCGCCATGAGGAGATCAGGGCCCTCGAAAGCGAGGTAACCGACCTTCAGGAGCAATTCGCCACGCGCAAGCTTGTGGAGCGCGCCAAGAGCCTCCTGACCACGAAGATGGGCCTCACGGAGCCGGAAGCATTCCGGTGGATCCAGAAGACCTCCATGGACCGTCGCCTCAGCATGCGCGAGGTCGCCGAGACCATCATCAACCAGGTCAACTAGCACTCCCCGCGAAGGGCGCCGCTTCCACGGGAAGCGGCGCCCTTCGTCGTCTCCAGACGCGAACCACCCCGCCCCAAAACAAGACAAAGGAGGCCCCGCCACACGGCGGAGCCTCCTCAACAGCGCTAAAAGATCAGGCCTTGGACTTGGACTTCTTCTTTTCAGGCCACGGTCCGACCTTTTCCTTGCGGGCTGCGGCCTCTTCCACACGGGACGTGTCTGCGAGGTCGCCCACTTTGTGGACCTTGAGCGAGTTCGTGGAACCGGCCTGTCCGGGAGGGGAACCGGCCGCGATGACCACGAGGTCGCCGTTCTCCACGATCTTCATCTCGAGGAGGCTGCGGTCCACCTGGGCCGTCATGGCGTCAGTGTGGCCCACCATGGGGACGAGGACGGGCTGGATGCCCCAGGTCAGTGCCAGCTGGTTCCAGACGTGCTCCACGGGGGTGAAAGCGAACACCGGCTTGACGGGACGCAGGCGGGACAGACGGCGCGCCGAGTCGCCGGACTGGGTGAACGTACAGATGTACTTTGCGTCCAGCTGGTCGGCGATTTCGACGGCGGCACGCGTGATGGCGCCACCGCGGGTCTTGGGCTTGGTCCCCAGCGGAGGAACGCGCTCAAGGCCGTGCTCTTCGGTGGACTCAATGATGCGAGCCATCGTCTTGACCGTCTCGATCGGGTACTTGCCCACGCTGGTCTCGCCGGAAAGCATGACTGCGTCGGCGCCGTCGAGCACTGCGTTGGCGCAGTCCGAAGCCTCGGCACGGGTCGGGCGCGGGTTGTCGATCATGGATTCGAGGACCTGGGTGGCCACGATGACCGGCTTGGCCCAGCGGCGGGCCAGTTCGATGGCGCGCTTCTGGACGATCGGCACTTCCTCGAGCGGGAGTTCCACGCCGAGGTCGCCACGGGCAACCATGATGGCGTCGAACGCGTCAATGATCTCGTGGAGCTGCTCCACTGCCTGCGGCTTCTCGATCTTGGCGATCACCGGCACGCGGCGGCCTTCTTCGTCCATGATTTCGTGCACGCGCTTGATGTCGGACGCATCGCGGACGAAGGACAGTGCCACCATGTCGACACCGCGCTTCATGGCCCAGCGGAGATCGTCTTCGTCCTTTTCGCTCAGTGCGGGGACATTGACGGCAACGCCGGGCAGGTTGATGCCCTTGTTGTTGGAGACCCAGCCACCGACGGTCACCGTGGCGACCACCTTGACGTCGTCAACCTCGATGGCGCGCAGGGCAACCTTGCCGTCATCGATCAGGAGTGCATCGCCGACGTTGACGTCTTCGGTCAGGCTCTTGAGCGTGGTGGAGCAGATTTCCTTGGTACCCGGGACGTCCTCGGTGGTGATGGTGAAAGTGTCACCGACGGCGAGTTCGTGGGGGCCGTCGACAAATCGACCCAGGCGGATTTTCGGGCCCTGCAAGTCGGCCATGATGGCAACGGGCTTGTGGAGCTGGGCGGAAGCCTTGCGGACGTTCTCGTACGTGTTGTCGTGTACCGAGTAGTCTCCGTGGCTCATGTTCATGCGGGCGACGTCGACGCCGGCTTCCAGCACCGCGAGGGTGTTGTCAAAGCTGGAAATTGCCGGTCCGAACGTTGCCACGATTTTTGCGCGTCTCATATACCTACCCTAGTAGTGTGCTGCGGTTGGAGTTGGGAAAGCGTCGTGCGCCGGTCCTTAGAGGACCGCTATGGCCCGGTCGGTGGGAGCCACCGGCGCGGGGAGAATGGTGCTGCCCATGAGGTACTTGTCGACGGCGGCAGCGCAGGCGCGGCCTTCGGCGATCGCCCAGACAATCAAGGACTGCCCGCGGCCGGCATCGCCTGCCACGAAAACACCCTCGGTGTTGGTCATGTAGTACCCATCTCGGGCCACGTTGCCGCGGCCGTCGAATTCTGCGCTGACCTGTTCGGTGATACCGGCAGGTTCCGCCCCCGTGAAGCCGAGCGACAGGAAGACCAGGTCGGCCGGAATGACGCGCTCCGTGCCGGCCTTCGGGAGGCGCTTGCCGTCCACGAACTCGGTCTCGGCGACCTTGACCCCGGTGAGCTTGCCGTTTTCGCCGACGAACTCAACGGTGGAAGCGAGGTAGGTGCGTTCGCCGCCTTCTTCGTGTGCGCTGGCAACCTCGAAGAGCGTGGGGAACGTCGGCCATGGCTGGTGCGTGGCGCGCTCGAGTGGCGGCTGCTTGCCGATCGCGAGGGTCGTGACAGACGCGGCGCCGTGGCGGTGTGCCGTGCCGAGGCAGTCGGCGCCGGTGTCGCCGCCGCCGAGGATGATCACGTGCTTGCCCTTGGCGTCGATCTGGCCCTCGACGGTTTCACCGGCAACCACGCGGTTGGCGGGCACCAGGTAGTCCATGGCGAAGTGGATGCCTTCGAGTTCGCGGCCGGGGATGGGAAGGTCGCGCGGAACGGTGGCACCGGTGGCGATCACCACGGAGTCGTAACGGCGGCGCAACTGCTCCCACGTCACGTCGCTTCCGACTGCCACACCCGTTCGGAAGCGGGTGCCCTCGGCCTTCATCTGCTCGACGCGGCGGTCGACCTGTTCCTTCTCCATCTTGAAGTCGGGGATGCCATAGCGCAGCAGTCCCCCGATCTTGTCGTCGCGTTCGTAGACGGCCACGGTATGGCCGACCCGAGTCAGCTGCTGTGCGACGGCAAGCCCCGCGGGGCCGGAGCCGACGACGGCGACCGTCTTGCCGGAGAGGCGTGCCGGCGGAAGCGGCTGGACCCAGCCGTTTTCGAAGGCGTCGTCGATGATCGAAACTTCCACCTGCTTGATGGTCACGGCGGGCTGGTTGATGCCCAGGACACAGGATGCTTCGCACGGCGCGGGACACAAGCGGCCGGTGAACTCCGGGAAGTTGTTCGTCGCGTGCAGGCGCTCGATCGCTTCCTCGCCTTTGCCGCGCCAGGTCAGGTCGTTCCACTCCGGAATGAGGTTCCCGAGCGGGCAGCCCTGGTGGCAGAACGGAACGCCGCAGTCCATGCAGCGCCCTGCCTGGCTCTTGAGCACGCCCTTGTCCTGGGCTTCGTAGACTTCCTTCCAGTCCATGATGCGGACGGGAACAGGACGGCGAGGCTGCGTCTCGCGCTGCCGGACTTTCAGAAATCCGCGTGGATCAGCCACCGGTTACCTCCAGGATTCGAGACCATACTTCTTCGCCATCGGGATCAAGGCCCTCTTCAATGGCGTCGAGACGGGTTTGCAGGACTGCGGCGTAGTCGCGCGGCAGAACTTTGGTGATGCGGGCGGCTGTGTCATCGAAGTTTTCGAGCAAGCGGCCCGCGAGGACGGATTCGGTTTCTTCCAGGTGCTTGACCAGGAGGCTATGGACGATGGTGCGGTCCTCGTCGTCAAGCTCGAGCAACTGCAGCTCGCCGGAATCCAAGGCCTGCTTGTTGACCCGGGCAGGCTGGAGGTCCAGCACGTAGGCTGTACCGCCGGACATGCCGGCACCGAAGTTGCGTCCGGTGCGGCCGATGATCAGCGTCTGGCCGCCGGTCATGTACTCGCAGCCGTGGTCACCGATGCCTTCGACGACGGCGGTCGCGCCCGAGTTGCGTACCAGGAACCGTTCGCCCACCTGGCCGCGCAGGAACATCTCGCCGCTCGTGGCACCGTAGCCGATCACGTTGCCGGCGATGACGTTGCGCTCCGCCTGGAAAACGTTGGTGCGGTCCGGGCGGACAATAATGCGTCCACCCGAGAGACCCTTGCCGACGTAGTCGTTGGAGTCGCCGAACATGCGCAGGGTGATGCCCGCCGGGAGGAAGGCGCCCAGCGACTGCCCTGCCGTTCCCTTCAGCGTGATGTCGATGGTGTCCGTCGCGAGCACATCGACGCCGAACGTCTTGGTTACGACGTGGCCCAGCATGGTGCCGACCGACCGGTCCGTGTTGATGACGTCGACCGCGATCTTCACCGGGGTGCGGTCGCTCAAAGCCTCGGCGGCCATGCCGATGAGGCGCTGGTCGAAGTGCTTGTCGAGCTCGTGGTTCTGGCCGGTGAGGTTCCGCAGGGGAACGTCGTCGTCGAACTCGAGGCCGTGCAGGATCGGGTCGAGGTCCAGCCCATCGGCCTTCCAGTGGTCCACCGCCTCCCGGGTGTCGAGGACCTCGGCGTGGCCGATGGCCTCTTCGAGGCTGCGGAAACCGAGTTCGGCAAGCAGCTCCCGGACTTCCTCGGCAAGGAATTCGAAGAAGTTGACCACGAACTCGGGCTTGCCGTTGAAGCGGGCGCGGAGCTCGGGATTCTGGGTTGCCACGCCGACCGGGCAGGTGTCGAGGTGGCAGACGCGCATCATGATGCAGCCGGACACCACCAGGGGCGCGGTCGCGAAACCGTACTCCTCGGCACCCAGCAGGGCGGCGATGACGACGTCGCGTCCCGTCTTGAGCTGGCCGTCCACCTGGACCACCACGCGGTCGCGGAGCCCGTTGAGCATGAGCGTCTGCTGGGTCTCGGCCAGGCCGAGTTCCCACGGGACACCCGCGTGCTTGAGCGAGTTGAGCGGCGAGGCGCCGGTTCCGCCGTCGTGCCCTGAGACGAGCACGACGTCGGCCTTCGCCTTGGTGACGCCGGACGCCACCGTGCCGATCCCGACTTCGGACACCAGCTTCACGTGCACGCGCGCCGAGGGGTTGGCCCGCTTGGCGTCGTAGATGAGCTGTGCGAGGTCCTCGATCGAGTAGATGTCGTGGTGCGGGGGCGGGGAGATGAGCCCGACGCCGGGGGTCGAGTGGCGAGTCCGGGCTACCCAGGGGTACACCTTCTGCGCCATCAGCTGGCCGCCTTCACCGGGCTTGGCGCCCTGGGCCATCTTGATCTGGATGTCCTCGGCGTTGGTCAGGTACAGGCTGGTCACGCCGAAACGGCCGGAGGCGATCTGCTTGATCGCGGAGCGGCGCTCCGGGTCCAGCAGGCGGTCCACGTCTTCGCCGCCTTCACCGGTGTTGGACTTGGCGCCCAGCCGGTTCATGGCGATTGCGAGGGTTTCGTGGGCTTCCTTGGAGATGGAGCCGTAGCTCATCGCCCCGGTGGAGAAGCGCTTCACGATGCTGGAAACCGGCTCGACTTCCTCAAGCGGCACGGCGGGGCGCAGGGTGTCCTTGAACTTCAAGAGCCCACGCAGGGTCATGAGGTTCTCGGACTGGTCGTCGATTCCCTTGGTGTAGGACTTGAAGATGTCGTAGCGGCGTTCGCGCGTGGCGTGCTGGAGGCGGAAGACAGTCTCCGGGTTGAACAGGTGCGGTTCACCGTCGCGGCGCCACTGGTATTCACCGCCGCCGAGCAACGGACGGTGCGGCAGCTCGATGCCGCCTTCCGGGTAGGCCATCTGGTGGCGTGCCGAAACCTCGGCGGCGATGACGTCCAGGCCGACGCCACCCAACTGGGAGTGGGTGCCGGAGAAGAACTCGTCCACGAGGTCCTGGGACAGGCCCAAGGCTTCGAATGTTTGGGCACCGGTGTAGGAAGCCACCGTGGAAATGCCCATCTTGGACATGATCTTCAGGACACCCTTGCCGAGGCCCTTGATGAGGTTGTAGACGCCGTCTTCGGGAGTCACGCCAACCACTTCGCCGGTGCTGATGAGCTGCTCCACGGATTCCATGGCCAGGTAAGGGTTCACGGCGGAAGCGCCGAAGCCTACGAGCACCGCCACGTGGTGCGTTTCGCGGACGTCGCCGGCCTCGACCACCAGGGCGGTCTTGGTGCGGTTGGCGCTGCGCAGCAAGTGGTGGTGTACCGCGCTGACGAGCAGCAGGGACGGGATCGGGGCCCACTGCGCGTTGGAGTCGCGGTCGGACAGCACGATGTACTGCACGCCGCGGTTGATCGCGCCGGAAACCTGCTCGCAGATTTCCGTGAGGCGGCTCCGCAGTGCTGCTTCGCCGCCCTCCGGACGGTAGAGTCCGCGGACCTTCATGGCGACCTTGTCGCCGTCGGCGTTCTCGATGTTGGCGATCTTGGCGAGCTGGTCGTTGTTGATCACCGGGAACGGCAGGGAGATCTGCGGCTGGCGGACCTGCCCGACGTCGAGAAGGTTGCCGTTGGGACCGATGGCGCACTTCAGCGAGGTCACGAGCTCTTCGCGGATCGCGTCCAGGGGCGGGTTGGTGACCTGGGCGAAAGACTGCACGAAGTAGTCGAACAGCAAGCGCGGGCGCTTGGACAGCACGGCAACCGGAGTGTCGGAGCCCATGGCGCCGAGCGGTTCGGCACCTGTCCGGGCCATCGGCCCGAGGAGGATCTTCAACTCCTCGGTGGTGTAGCCGAACGTCCGCTGGCGGATGTTCACGGACGCAGCCGTGTGCAGCACGTGCTCGCGCTCGGGAAGCTCGTTGAGGTCGATCAGGTTGTCCTTGACCCATTCAGCCCAAGGGTTGGCCGCGGCCACCTCGGCCTTGACCTCGGCGTCGTCGATGATGCGACCGGCTTCGGTGTCCACCAGGAACATCTTCCCCGGCGAAACACGGCCCTTCTTGACCACCTTGGCCGGTTCGACCTCGATCACGCCCACTTCGGAGGCGAAGACGATCAGGCCGTCTTCGGTGATCCAGTAACGGCCGGGGCGCAGGCCATTGCGGTCAAGGGTCGCACCAACGAGGTTGCCGTCGGTGAAGGACACCGCCGCCGGACCGTCCCACGGCTCCATGAGCAGGGAGTGGTACTCGTAGAAGGCGCGGCGTGCCGGATCCATCGTGGCGTGGTTTTCCCACGCCTCCGGGATCATCATCATGATCGAATGCGTGATGGGCCGCCCGGAAAGCCAGAGCAGCTCGGCAACCTCATCGAAGGACGCGGAGTCCGAGGCACCCGGCGTGCAGATGGGGTACAACTCCTCCGGGGAGTCGCCCAGCAGCGGGTTCGCGAGTTGGGACTGGCGCGCCCGCATCCAGTTCCGGTTGCCCTTGACGGTGTTGATTTCGCCGTTGTGGGCGATGGTGCGGAAGGGCTGGGCGAGCGGCCACGACGGGAACGTGTTCGTGGAGAAGCGCGAGTGCACGATCGCAAGCTTGGTCTTGAAGCGCTTGTCCGAGAGATCCGGGTAGAACGGCTCCAGCTGGGCAGTGGTCAACATGCCCTTGTACACGATGGTGCGCGAGGACAGCGACGGGAAGTAGACGCCGAACTTGTTCTGGGCACGCTTGCGGATACGCCAGGCCCGGGAGTCGAGTTCATTCCGGTCCAGCACTTCGCCCGTCGCGGAAGCAAGGAACGGCTGCGCGAAGTAAGGCATGCAGGCACGGGCCATGGCGCCGACCAGGTCCCCGACCACCGGCACTTCACGCCAGCCAAGGACCGTCAGTCCCTCATCGACTGCAAGCGCCTCGATGCCGGCCTTTGCGGTCTCTGCTTCGCGCGTTTCGGCGGGCAGGAAGGCGGTGCCCACCACGTACTGGCCGGGTGCGGGGAGCTCGAACTCAGTGACGGCCCGGAAGAATTCGTCCGGAACCTGCATGAGGAGCCCGGCGCCGTCGCCCGTGCCTTCGTCGGCGCCCACGGCGCCGCGGTGTTCGAGGTTGCGCAGGGCAGTCAGTGCCGCTTCCACGATGTCATAGCCGGGTTCACCACGCAGGGTGGCGATAATGGCCAGGCCGCAAGCGTCCTTCTCCTGCTCAGGGTTGTAGAGTCCCTGGGCTTCCGGGAGCGCAGCGAAACGCTTGAAGGGCGAGATGGCCCCCTGCGGTTCGACTGTTTCGGACCAGCTTGGGTTATGAAGATGGGTCATTGAAGACGTCCTTCCTCGAGATCGTGCGAATGGAAGGGACAACGTTGGCCCCACCTTGCCTGCCGTGTGACGGGCATAACAAAGCGCTAGTTACTTGAAATTGTAGGTCAGCGGGCAAGTCGCAACGAACAGTTACGCATGCCCCTGACCCAAGCTTGACCGCGGAGCCTCTGTGTGCTGCCGGGCGACTGCCAAGTGTGCCACGACGCTGTGGCCGGGGGCCTCTGGGCGGTAGCCCGGTTCCCCTGTGCCGTAGCGCTGGCTACTTGGTGCTGCCAGCTTCCGGCCCGGATCCGGGGGCGCTGCTGGCGGTGGTTTCGGTGGACGCGGAGCCGGAATCCGACGTGACGCCGGCGTGTGACTCCTCGGCCGTTTCCGTAGGCTCAGCAGTATGGCCCAGATCGCTTTGGTTATTCCGGAGATTACCATGCGCACCGGTATCTGAGACAGATCCGTCCGTATCATGGGCCTTCGCATCGGTCACAATTGTGCTGTCCGTCTCAGTGGCAGCAGTCGGCTCATCGGCATTTGGGTTGGCGGCGGGCTCATCTTCGTCGCTTGTCACCGCGGAGGGCTCCCTGCCGGGAAGGTACGCTGTGTCCGGTTCCGGCCTGCCGCGCAGGCTCAGGGCGATGAAGATGATGAGCGCCGCGACGAAGACGAAGATGCTCGTCCATACGTTGAGCCGGGTGGTGATGCCGAAGAGGTTGATCTGTTCGGCATCGTCGATCCGCAACGCTTCGATCCAGACGCGGCCAAGCGTGTAGTAGATGGCGTACAGCCAGAAGAGCCTGCCGCGGCGGAAATGGAAGCGGCGGTCCAGGACGAGGAGGACCACGACGCCGACGATGTTCCAGAGGGATTCGTAAAGGAACGTCGGGTGGAAGAGCGTGTCGCTGGGCATTCCGGCCGGGAAATTGGGGCTGTTGGGATCTATTTGGAGGCCCCACGGCAAGGTGGTGGGTCCGCCGAAGAGTTCCTGGTTGAACCAGTTTCCCCAACGTCCGATCGCTTGCGCCAGCAGCAGCCCGGGGGCTGCGGCATCCAGGAAGGCCGTGAGCTTGACGCCGGACCGGCGGCAACCAAGCCACGCACCGACAACGCCGAGAACCACGGCACCCCAGATACCCAGGCCGCCTCGCCAGATCTGCGGGATCAGGGAGAGGTCGCCCGTGCCGTTGAAGCCGGGGCCGAAGTAGGCGTCCGGTGAGGAGATGACGTGGTAGAGCCGGCCGCCCACGATGCCGAAGGGGATGGCCCAGATGGCGATGTCCCACAGGCTGCCTTCCGGGGTGCCGCGGCGCTTCCAGCGCACGGCGGTGAGCCACAGGCCCAGGATGATGCCCAGAAGAATGCACAGGGCGTACGCATGGATGCGCAGAGTCCCCCACGGCAGCGGAATATCAAATCCGGACCATGAGGGGCTCGGAATGCTCATGGGAGCCATTGCCGCGACGTGGAGGAGACTCTGCATTGTCTACGCTTTTCCTTTTCTAGGCCTGCGCTGTTGCGCGGCCGAGGCCGGCGCTGAGGTTCTTGGTGAGTTGCGGGACGGCGTCAACGCCGCCGTCGCGGATTGCCGCGACCAGCGCGGTACCGACGATCACGCCGTCGGCGTAAGCGGCGATCTCGCGGACATGGTCCGCGGTGGAGACACCGAGTCCGACGCAAACCCGTTCGGCGCCGGCAGCATGCGTATCGGCCACAACCTTCTCCGCGGCGCTGCTGACTGACTGCCGGGCTCCGGTGACACCCATGATGGAGACGGCGTAGACGAAGCCACGGCTTGCCTCCACCGTCATGGCCAGGCGTTCCGGCGTGGACGACGGGGCCACGAGGAAGACCCGGTCGAGTCCGTACTTGTCCGAAGCTTCAAACCATTCGGCTGCCTCGTCCGGAATAAGGTCCGGCGTGATGAGCCCGGCTCCCCCGGCCTCGGCCAGCCTGCGCGAGAACTCGTCGACGCCCATGCGCATGACCGGGTTCCAGTAGGTCATGACCAACACGGCGGCGTCGGTGGCCGCAGTGATGCCCGCTACGACGTCGAAGACACTGGCGACGCGGAAACCATTGGCGATTGCCTCTGTGGTCGCAGCCTGGATGACGGCGCCGTCCATGACGGGGTCCGAGTACGGGATACCGATTTCAATGAGGTCCGCGCCGTTGCGGGCCATAGCAATTCCGGCGTCGATGCTTGACTGAACGTCCGGGTAGCCTGCCGGCAGGTATCCGATCAACGCCGCCCGGCCTTGAGCCTTGGCGCGGTCGATCGCGGCCGCGGACTTGCTGCTCATCTGCTCAGTCATCAGTTCTGGCCCCCGTTTGCTTCGTCAATGCTGATCTCAAGGTTGCTGCGTTCGGACGGGCCCTTGGGCTTGCGCGTGGACAGGGTGGTGCCCTTGACGTTGCCGTTTTCATCCAACATGTGGAACCATTCGGCGGCCGTTTCCACGTCCTTGTCACCGCGTCCGGACAGGTTCACGATGATGATCGTATCTGCCGGGTTGTCCTTGCCTTCGGTGAGCTGCTTGCCCACCTTGATGGCACCGGCCAGGGCGTGCGAGGACTCGATGGCGGGGATGATGCCTTCAGTCCGGCAGAGCAAGCGGAACGCGTCCATGGCCTCGGTGTCCGTGATGGGCTCGTACGTCACGCGGCCGATGTCCGCGAGGTACGAGTGCTCAGGACCCACGCTCGGGTAGTCCAGGCCTGCGGAAATCGAGTGGGACTCGATGGTCTGGCCGTCTTCGTCCTGCATGAGGTAGGACCGGGCACCGTGCAGCACGCCCGGGCGTCCGAGGGTGATGGCGGCAGCGTGGCGGCCGGTTTCGACGCCGTCGCCGCCGGCTTCAAAGCCATAGATCTTCACCGAGGCGTCATCCAGGAAGCTGTGGAAGATGCCGATGGCATTGGAACCGCCACCGATGCAGGCACAGACGGCGTCCGGAAGTTTGCCGGTCTGCTCCAGGATCTGGGCACGGGCTTCCTCGCCGATGACCTCGTGGAAGAAACGCACCATCGCAGGGAAGGGGTGCGCACCGGCAGCGGTGCCCAGCAAGTAGTGGGTGTTGTCCACGTTGGAAACCCAGTCGCGGAGCGCGTCGTTGATGGCGTCCTTGAGCGTCTGTGATCCGTTCGTCACGGGAACCACGGTAGCGCCGAGGAGCTGCATGCGGGCCACGTTGAGTGCCTGGCGGCGGCAGTCCTCCGCGCCCATGTAGACGACGCATTCCAGGCCGAGGAGGGCCGCGGCGGTGGCGCTGGCAACTCCGTGCTGGCCGGCGCCGGTCTCAGCGATGACGCGGGTCTTGCCCATGCGCTTCGCGAGCAAAGCCTGGCCGAGGACGTTGTTGATCTTGTGGGATCCGGTGTGGTTCAGGTCTTCGCGCTTGAGGAAGATGCGGGCCCCGCCGGCGTGCTGGGAGAAACGCTTGGCTTCCGTGAGCAGCGACGGACGGCCCGAGTAGTTCTTGTTGAGGTCCTTCAGCTGGGCAAGGAACTCCGGATCGGCTTTGGCCTTCTCGAACGTGTCCTCGACCTCGTCCAGGGCGGCGATGAGGGACTCGGGCATCCAGCGTCCACCGTACGAGCCGAAGTACGGCCCGGCGGCGTTGCGGAGCGAGGCTCCACCTTGTAGGAATGCGTCTGCCACGTTCTCTTGCGAGTTGGCTGTTGATGCGTCCACCATCAGTCTCACCGTCCTGTTCAGTTGGTAGTTGGGTATTTCCAGGAGCCACAGGACAGCTACCAGCCGCGTCTGCTGCTGTCCGGGTCCACGCCGTGAATCAGCCCTGTCTCAGGTCCTGACGGCGATGGCGGCAGCTCCGGCCGCCTTGAATTCGCTGATCCGCTGGCGCGGGGTGGAGTCGCTGACAAGGGCTTCGCCCACAAGGATTGCGTCGGCACCGTTCCCCGCATAATGCGCGACGTCGTCGGCGTTTCGCACGCCGGACTCGGCCACGACCACCGCTCCCGCCGGAATGCTTCCGGCGAGCGAGGCAAACAGGGAGCGGTCGACGTCGAGCGTCTTGAGGTTGCGGACGTTCACGCCGATGATCCGGGCCTGGGCCGCGGCCGCACGCTCGATTTCCTCGGGCGTGTGGGTTTCCACCAGGACGTTCATGCCGAGCTCGTGGCTCAACGCGCTGAATTCCCGCAGCTGTGCGTCCGATAGCGCCGCGACGATCAGCAGGATGAGGTCCGCGCCATGGGCGCGGGCTTCCCAGATCTGGTACTCGTCAACCGTGAAGTCCTTGCGCAGCAACGGAATGTCGACGGCGGCACGCACCGCGTCGAGGTCCGCCAGGGACCCGTTGAAGCGCCTCTGCTCGGTGAGGACGCTGATCACGGAGGCACCGCCGTCGGCGTACTGCACCGCAAGGGCCGCGGGGTCGACGATGCTCGCCAGATCGCCCTTGGAGGGGCTGCGGCGCTTGATTTCCGCGATGACCTTCAGTTCGTCGCGGCTGGCCGCCGGACCGCCCAAGGCAGCCCACGCGTCCAGCGCAGGCGCGGTGGCCGCGGCGCGCTCTTTCAGCTCGTCGAGGGAAACAAGACGGCGGCGGGCCTCCATGTCCTCCCTGACACCGACGATGATGTCATCAAGAACGGTCACAGTCAGTGGCCGGCGTTCTTCAGCTTGCTGCCGTCGACGCCGTAGCCGGCCTTGCGCATGGCCCAGCCGGCAATCAGGCCGGCCACCATCACGACGATGCCGGCGATGAAGATGGGGGTGCTGGCGATGACAAAGGCGATGGAGGACACCAAGGCCCCTACCAGCATGACAATCACGCAGGTCCACGCGGCCGGGCTGTTGCCGTGGCCGATGGCGTCGCTGTGGCTCGCAGCGGTCACAGGGGCCTTGCTCGCGGACACTGTGGTTTTGCTCATGTGAAAATCTCCTCAGGATGAATACTGCTTACATTCTGCCATTTATTGACCGCACCCGGGACATCGTCCGACGTCCGGACAGTCGGGTCTTACGTAGGGTCTTCTCCGCGCGAGAGGCTGTCCCAGCTATCGATCTCGTCGACCGGCCCGGAACCCGCGAGGGCCGCCCTGCTGGCGACGTCGTACTTGGTGCGCGCCTTCCAGTGCCGGCCCGCGAGCGGCAGCAGGCCGCCGCACAAAGCGAGCAGGCCCGCAGCCACGACCGCGAGCACGGGGAACACAGTGGACGACGCAGCTGCCTGCCCACCCGAAATCCCGGTGGTCGCCGCAATGGTTCCCTGCGCCGCGCCGAGGGGATCCGCCAGGACGGTCACCGCGGCAATGAGGATCCCTGCCGAGGCAAGCACGATGATCGTTGCAATGATCCAGCGTGAAACCTTGCCCGCGATGGACGATGCCAGTCCCCCGGCAAGTGCCACGAGCGCGAGTGCGGTCACCGCAGTTGCCGCTTTGCTCCCCTGGACGTGGAGATCGGCATTCGCCGCGGCAGCGGGATCGAGCCGGACGTTGATCCAGGTCTGTGTGGTGGTCCCGAAAACGGCAAGGGCAAGAATTGCCATGCCGAGCACGACATTGCCTTTCCGTGCCCACACGGGAGGCTTGGTGGTTGCCGGCTGAGGGCGGGCAGCGCTCACAGGCCGGGGTTCCCGTCGACGACCGTCTCCGCGGAAACTGCGTCCGGGGAAATGTTGTGGAGCGATCCCGCGGTGTGCACGGCACGCAAGGGGGCCGCCGCCTTGTTGACAGTCTCGAGCGCTTCGGAAGGCTTGTGGGAATCGGCCACGATCCCGCCGCCCGCCTGGACGTAGGCCCGGCCCTCACGCAACAATGCCGAACGGATGGCGATCGCCATGTCCATATCGCCTGCGAAGTCCAGGTAACCCACCACGCCGCCGTAGATGCCGCGCCGGTGAGGTTCGAGTTCGTCCAGGAGACGCAAGGCGCGCGGCTTGGGGGCACCGGAGAGCGTACCGGCCGGGAAGGTAGCCTTCAGCACGTCGTATGCCTTCGCCCCGGGCGCCAACTCTCCGACCACCGTGGACACGAGGTGCATGATGTGGCTGAAGCGTTCCACCTCCATGAACTGCGTAACGTCCACGGTTCCTGCAACGCAGACCTTGGACAGGTCGTTCCGGGACAAGTCCACGAGCATGAGGTGTTCGGCGCGCTCCTTCTGGTCCGCGAGCAACTCGGTGGCCAGCGCCTTGTCGGCCTCGACGGTCTTGCCTCGGGGCCGCGAACCGGCAATGGGGTGGGTGATGACCTCATTGCCCGTGACGGTCACCAAGGCCTCGGGAGAGGAACCGACAATCGTGTACTCGCGGCCGTCCGGATCTTCGAGGCTGAAGAGGTACATGTACGGGCTCGGGTTGGTGTTGCGCAGCACGCGGTAGACATCCAGCGGATCCGCGGCACACTCCATTTCAAAGCGTCGCGAAATGACCACTTGGAAGACCTCGCCGTCTACGATGGCTTCCTTGCCGCGGTCGATCGCGTTGAGGTATTCCTGCTCGTTCCAACGTTCCTGGACGCTCGACGCGAAGTCGAGGGCTTCGGACTGCAACACCGATACGGGCTGCTTCACGGGGGTGCTGATCTGGTCCAGCAGTCGCTTCACCCGGGCGACGGCGTCGTGCCAGGCTTCGTCGACGCGTTCGGAACTGTTGTCGAAATTGATCGCGTTGGCAATCAGCAGGACGGTGCCGTCCATGTTGTCGTGGACAGCCATGTCGGTGACAAGGTTCAGGGCCAGTTCCGGCAGGTGGAGGTCATCTTCCGGGGGGCTGGTCAGCTTTTCCCAATGCCGGACGGTTTCCCACCCGAGGAAGCCGACCAGGCCGGAGGTGAAGGGCGGAAGGTCCGGGAAACGGTCCGTCTGCAGGGCTGCAATGGTGTCACGGACGGCGTCGACCGGGCTGCCGTCGACCGGCACGCCGACGGGAGGCTCGCCGATCCAGTGGGCCTGGCCGTCCTTGCTGGTCAGCGTTGCACGCGAACGGGAGCCAATGAAGGAATAGCGTGACCATGCTCCACCGACGGCTGCCGACTCCAGGAGGAAGGTGCCGGGCTGGCCCTGGGCCAGCTTGCGGTAGAGCCCGATGGGAGTCTCGGCGTCGGCCAATACCCTGAGCCGGACCGGGATGACCCGGCTGTGTGCGGCGAGTTCGCGGAACTCCTCCAGGCCCGGGCTGATGATTCCAAGGTCCTGCATGGTTTGTGTTCTCCGCCTTCTTGTGTGCTTGCCTCAGTGGATGGTGTGTGGTGGGCTAGTCCCGCTCGCCTGTCACGGCTGCGAGGCTGCGGTCATCGAAGCAGGTGCGTGTACCGGTGTGGCAGGCCGCACCCACTTGGTCGACGCGGACCAGGAGGGCATCGCCGTCGCAGTCCAGGGCCACCGATTTCACGAACTGGACGTGCCCGGAGGTGTCTCCCTTGCGCCAGTATTCCTGGCGGGAGCGGGAGTAGAACGTCACGCGTCCCGTGGTCAGCGTCCGGTGCAAAGCTTCGTCGTCCATCCAGCCCAGCATGAGCACTTCGTCGGTGTCGAACTGCTGGATGATCGCTGCCACAAGACCGGCGGAATCGCGCTTCAGCGCGGTGGCCAGCTCGTGCGGGAGCGGGCTGACGGGCGCGACGGCGGGCTCCGCGGCGAAAGCGGCGGCGGGCGTGGCTGGGGGTGTTGACTGCTCAGACATCAGATCAAGTCTAGTGCCTCAAGTGGAGCCGAAATTCAGCGGCGGTTCCACTGCGCAACAGAGCGCGTCTCGTGCTAGTTTCACAAGTGATGCATTTCGTCGATCCCTCCCGCGAAGTACTGGCCGAAACACTCCTGGCGGCCGGACCTGACTCCCCCACGCTCTGCGAAGGGTGGCTGACGAAGGACCTCGCGGCGCACTTGTACTTGCGGGAGCGCAAAGCGGCCGTCGGTATCGGCTTGCTCATCAAGAGCCTCGCCAGGGCCTCCGATAAAGCCACTGCCAAACTGGCCTCGAAGCTCAAAACGCCGGAAGATTACGCCGAGCTGGTGAATACCTTCCGCTCGGGGCCACCCGCGTTGTCTCCCCTGAAGATCAAGGCCCTCGACGAGTCCTCGAACCTGATTGAGTATTTCGTGCACACGGAAGACATCCGCCGGGCCGGAGACCGCTGGGCTCCGCGGGCCTTGGACGAGGAATACTCGGACGCCCTGTGGGATGAACTGATCAAGCGTGCCGCCATTCTCTACCGCGGCGTGGACCTCGGAATCGTGTTGGTCCGCCCTACCGGTCCGCGCCATGTTGCCAAGCGGGCACCCGTATCCGTCGCCATCGTGGGCGAGCCCGGTGAGCTCCTGATGCACGCCCACGGCCGCACGCATCACGCGCTGGTCACCTTCGAAGGCCAGCCCGACGCCGTTGCCCTCCTCCAGTCAGCCGAAGTCGGCCTCTAACCCGCTCGTTAAACCCAACTAGCTCGCAGTTGTTGTCGTTATGAGGGCTCAAAACGACAACAACTGCGAGCTAGTTGGGCGGGACCCGCTAGCGGACCAGGAAGCCTGCTTCGCGGATCGCTGCCTTGACCTGGGCGATCATGTCGTCCGGACCAAAGTGGAACACCGAAGCCGCCAACACGGCATCGGCACCTGCCTCCACCGCGGGCGGGAAATGCGCCGGCTTTCCAGCGCCGCCGGAAGCGATGATCGGGATGTGGACAGCCGCACGGACCAGGCGGATGAGTTCGAGGTCGAAACCGTCCTTGGTGCCGTCGGCGTCGATGGAATTCAGGAGGATCTCCCCCACACCGCGGTCCGCGGCTTCCTTGGCCCACGCAATGGCGTCGATTCCGGTGCCCTGGCGTCCGCCGTGGGTGGTCACCTCAAAGCCGGAGGCCGTGGGCTCGGAGCCGGGCCTCGTGCGCCGCGCGTCCACTGACAGGACCAGCACCTGTGAGCCGAAGTGGCGTGTGATCTCGTCGATGACATCAGGGCGTGCGACGGCGGCCGTGTTGATGGAGGCCTTGTCCGCGCCGAAACGCAGGAGCCTGTCCACTTCGGCCACGCCACGGACACCACCGCCGACCGTCAGCGGGATGAAGACTTCCTCGGCAGTGCGGCGAACGACGTCGAACGTGGTTTCCCGGTTGCCGGAAGACGCCGTGACATCAAGGAAAGTGAGCTCGTCCGCCCCGGCGTTGTCATAGCGGTGCGCCAGCTCGACGGGATCTCCGGCGTCGCGAAGACCCTCGAAGTTGATGCCCTTCACCACCCGGCCGGCGTCGACATCTAGGCACGGGATGACCCGTACTGCTACAGCCATTGCTACTCCTGGATTGTCTCGTGTCAGATGCGGCAGGCGTGGATGCTGCTGACCAGGATCGCGCGGGCGCCAAGGTCGTACAGCTCGTCCATGATCCGGTTGGTTTCCTTCTTGGGAACCATGGAGCGGACGGCAACCCAGTCCGAGTCGCGCAGCGGCGACACCGTGGGCGATTCGAGGCCCGGGGTGAGGGTTGCGGCTTCTTCCACGAGGTCCTTGCGGATGTCGTAGTCCATGAGGACGTACTGGCGGGCCACGAGCACGCCCTGCAGGCGCCGGATCAGGACCTCGATTTCCTTCACGGTGCCGTTTGCGGCACCACCTTCGCCGGTGCGACGGATCAGGACGGCTTCGGACTTGAGGATGGGCTCGCCGAAGATCTCCATTCCGGCTGCTTTGAGCGTGTTTCCGGTCTCGACGACGTCGGCGATCGCGTCTGCGACGCCGAGGCGCACGGAAGACTCCACGGCGCCGTCGAGGCGGACCACCTTGGCTTTGACGCCCCGCTCGGCGAGGTAATCGCGCAGGAGGCCGTCGTAGCTCGTGGCGAGGCGCTTGCCTTCAAGCTGCTCGACGGCGGAGAAGTCGCCGACGGGGCCGGCGAAGCGGAAGGTGGACGCGGCAAAGCCAAGGGGAAGCAGCTCTTCCGCTTCGACCTGCGCGTCCAGCAGGAGGTCTCGACCGGTGATGCCCACGTCGAGCGTTCCTTGGCCGACATACACGGCGATGTCGCGGGGGCGGAGGAAGAAGAACTCAATGTCGTTGTCGGGATCGACCATGACCAGTTCGCGGGTATCGCGGCGCTGGCGGTATCCCGCCTCGGACAGCATCGCGGAGGCGGCTTCGGACAGGGATCCCTTGTTGGGGACGGCTACTCGCAGCATGTTGGGACTTTCTTGGGGGTGGAAGGTAAGTGTTTCAGGCATGGTGCCCACAGCACTGTTCTCAGATGAGACTTTTCTCAGAGGGAACATGCAGTGAGCGCGGGGGCCACGCTGGGGCTCCGGTGGGACCTTGCCAGGTCCTGACGAAGCGGACGTGGCTAGAGATGCTTGTAAACGTCTTCCAGGCTCAGTCCCTTGGCGAGCATCAGGACCTGCAGGTGGTAGAGCAACTGGGAGATTTCCTCGGCCGTGGCTTCATCGGACTCATACTCCGCAGCCATCCAGACTTCGGCGGCTTCCTCCACGACCTTCTTGCCGATGCCGTGGATTCCGGAGTCCAATTCGGCGACGGTGCGGGAGCCTGCCGGACGGGTCGCTGCCTTTTCGCTCAGTTCTGCGAACAGCGTCTCGAAATTCTTCACGCCCTACAGCCTACTTGCTCGGGGGCGGTGCCCGCCTGTCGGGTCATTGCATGACGGAAGGGATGTGAGCGAACGCACAACGTGCGCGGTTGTGCCCACATCCCTTTCGTCGATTTGCTAGGTGTACTGCTTGAGGGTCAGTGCCGTGGAGAGCGCAGCGGTCACGGCCTCGTGCCCCTTGTCCTCGGACGAGCCTTCCAGTCCGGCCCGGTCCAGGCCCTGCTGTTCGGTGTCGCACGTGAGCACGCCGAAGCCGACCGGCACCCCGGTGCGGACGCTGACTTCAGTGAGTCCCGCCGTCGCCGCCTGGCACACGTACTCAAAGTGCGGCGTCCCGCCGCGGATGACGACGCCGAGGGCGACGACCGCGTCGAAATGCGGCGCGAGCCGTGCAGCCGCGACGGGAAGCTCAAAGGATCCCGGGACGCGCAGCACAGTGGGCTCGGCAATGCCGGCTTCCTTTGCGGCCCTGAGCGCCCCGTCGAGGAGCCCGTCCATGATCTGGGTATGCCAACTGGCCGCCACGATGGCGAGCTTCAGCTGGTGGGTTTCCGCCGGGTTGAGGGTGGTGAGGTCGATGGTGGGGGCGCCGTGTCCGCTCATGGGTGTGTGTTAGTCCGTTCAGTCAGGCTTGTAGGTGAAGTTCAGTCTTGTTCGAGGTCAAATGTGCCGGCGGAAGCGTGGGTGCCGGCTGGTTCGGTGTCACCGAGGGTCAGGCGGTGGTCCATCCGGTCCTTCTTGGTCTGAAGGTACCGAAGGTTTTCTTCACGGGACGGAACCTCGGTGGGCACCATCTCGACAACCTTCACGCCGGCCGCAGCAAGCCGGTTCTGCTTGTCCGGGTTGTTGCTCAGGAGGCGGATTTCGTGGAGGCCCATTTCGGCAAGGATCTGGGCAGCTGCTTTGTAGCAGCGTGCATCCACCGGCAGCCCGAGCTGCTCGTTGGCCTCGACCGTGTCGAATCCGGCTTCTTGCAGTGCGTAGGCCTTGATCTTGTTTGCGAGACCGATGCCGCGGCCTTCCTGTCCTCGCAGGTAGAGCAAGGTGCCGCCCTCTTCCCGGATCAGCTCGAGGGCATAGGCCAACTGTTCGCCGCAATCGCAGCGGTACGAACCGAAAACGTCGCCCGTGAGGCACTCCGAGTGCAGGCGCACCAGCGGGGCCTTGCCTTCGAGCGGCGCCTTCGGGGAACTCACGGCCAGGTGCTCCGCACCGGTAGCAAGGTCGGTCCACGCCTGTGCCACGAACTCACCGAAGGCGGTGGGTAGCTGGACAATCGGGCCGCCGCTCACCGGATGCGTTGCGCGCGCCGGAGTGCCGCCGTCGTGCGTTGTCGCTGTAGTCATCGCTGCTCCTCGTTTCCTGCCGGAATTGCAACCTGGTTCCCAGCCTCCGACGCTACAACATAAGCCACGAGATCCTCGATCGAAATCAGAGGACATCCATGCTCCGCAGCGAACTCCCGGAGGCTGTCCAGGCGCATCATTTCACCATCGTCATGTACCAACTCGGCGATCACGCCCACCGGGGCGAGCCCCGCAAGCCGGCAGAGATCAACCGCCGCTTCCGTGTGCCCCGGACGTTCACGCACTCCCCCATTAACGGCCCGGAGCGGAAAAATATGCCCGGGCCGTGTGATCGAGGACGGCGTGCTGCTGGAATCAGCCAGAATCCGGGCTGTCAGGGCCCGGTCCGTGGCGGAAATCCCGGTGCTTACGCCCACAGCGGCATCACAGGACACCGTGTAGGCCGTGCCCTTGGCATCTTCATTGACCAGGACCATGGGCGGCAGCGCCAGGGCATCGGCCCGTGCCCCTTCGAGGGGGACGCAAATGACGCCCGAGCTGTAGCGGATGGTCCAGCCCATGAGGGCAGGCGTCGCGTGTTCGGCAGCGAAGATGATGTCGCCTTCGTTTTCGCGGTCTTCATTGTCCACGACAATGACGGGACGGCCGGCCGCCATCGCCTGCACGGCCTTTTCAACGGGGTCGAGCCCCTGGCGTACCACCGTGGTGCTGCCGTTGTGTGCGGCGCTCACTGGGCAGCACCGCCTGCAGTTGCCGGCGCACGGAAGGACAGCAGCCGCTCGGTGTATTTCGCGAGAACGTCCACCTCAAGGTTGACGCGTCCGCCCGTGGCCTTGGCCCCGAGTCCGGTTTCGTCCAGCGTGGTGGGAATGAGCCCCACTTCAAACCAGGGGTTCCCTGCTTCGGCCGGGCTGACGGCAGTGACGGTGAGTGAAACGCCGTCGACGGCGATGGACCCCTTTTCGGCGATGTACCGTGCCAGCGGGGCCGGCACGCCGAAGCGGAGCCGGTCCCAATTGCCGAGCGACTCGCGCTCCAGAAGCTGCCCGACGCCGTCGACGTGGCCCTGCACGACGTGGCCGTCCAGGCGGCCGCCCGCCTGGACACACCGTTCGAGGTTCACGGTGTCACCCGCGGCCAGTTCGCCGATGGTGGTGCGGACGAGGGTTTCGCCCATGACGTCAACGCTGAACTCCCGGCCGTCGATGTCCGTGGCGGTAAGGCACACGCCGTTGACCGCGATGGAGCCGCCCAAGCCAAGCCCTTCGGTGGTGCTGGGGGCCATGAGGCGCAGCGTAGCGCTGGCCTCGCCGTCGTGCTCGACGGACAGGACCGTGCCTTGTTCAGCAACGATTCCGGTAAACATCAGTGTCCTCCTGTGGTGGTGTCCGAGGCGTCCTTGCCCGGAAATGGTTCATGGTGTTCGGTGTGCGACTTCGTCCACGCCGGTTTGTTTCCATCCGACGGGCCGGACCTCAGATGCAGCCGGAGGTCGCGGCCCAGTGCATGGACCGCACCGCCACCGGCGTCGTCCCAGTTCCAGTGCTGGGCGTCTGCGAGGGTGGAGATGCCCAGATCCGTCAGGGCCGGCGTACCGGAGCCCAACAAGGTCGGCGCAAGATAGACGATCAATTCATCCACAAGGCCAGCGGCAAGGAAGGCGCTCAGGATGCGGGAGCCGCCTTCCACCATGACGTGCCGGACGCCTTCGGCGAAGAGCAACTCCAAAGCTTCGGAAGGGTCGCGTGTCGGTAAATGGACGAACTTCCCGTCAGTCCCCCGCACGGCGGCGTCCGCCGGGACCTCCCGTAGACCCATGACGGCCCGGAGCGGCTGGCTTGGCGATTCATCGCCGTTCTCTTCCCGTGCCGTCAGCCGCGGGTTGTCCACCAGGACGGTTTCGGTACCCACCAGAATGGCGTCGATCAAGCGGCGCAGTCCGTGGTTGTCGGCCAACGATTCCGGACTGGAGATCCATTGGCTGGTCCCGTCCGCGGCCGCGATCCTGCTGTCCAGGGTCTGGGCAATGTGAAGAGTGACGAACGGGCGCCTCGCCTCCACCGCATTGAACCACTCCCGGTTCAGCTTCAAGGCCTCGGCGGCGGCCAGCCCGGACCGCACGTCCACACCGGCAGCGCGCAGCCTCGCGGCCCCTCCCGCTGCCGGATCATGGGGGTCGTCCACGGCGTAAACCACTCGCGATACGCCGGCGTCGATGATCGCCTGGGTGCACGGTCCCGTGCGGCCCACGTGGTTGCAGGGCTCCAAGGTGACCACCATGGTGGTTCCGGCGAGGTCGAGGCCTCTTGCCTGCGCTTTGGCGATCGCGTCCGCCTCGGCGTGGGGGGTGCCGGCGCCCCGGTGGTAGCCCGTGATGAGTTGCTCTCCCTTGGGCCCGAGCACTACTGCTCCCACCAAGGGATTGGCGCCACGGTGTCCCCGGAGGGCCACGTGGAGTGCGGTCTCCATGGCCGCCGACTCAGCTTCCGAAAATTTCGGGTTAATGGCTTCGCTCATGAGAGGGCTCCTGCGGTTTCCGGCTCGGCTGTTGTCTTGAGCGGCTGCCTTTCCCGTCGGTCCGCACGCCACCAGACGAAGAATCCGGCGAGTGTGAAGAACCCGTAAAAGAGATACATAAACGCACTGGCAAAGTAGCCCGCGCTGAAAAGCAGCGGAACTCCGACAATGTCCACGGCAACCCAGATCAACCAGAATTCGGTCCAGCCGCGCGCCATCCCATACGTTGCCAAGAGTGAACCCATAAAGGTCCAGGCATCAGCCCACACGGGCGGGTAGGAGCCCATGGAATCAAAGACGGGGGTGAGTGCGGCTGTTCCGGCAATCATGGCGGCCAGCATTCCGATCCGCACTTTGGGGCTTGCCCAGCCGGGCACAATGGCGTGGCCGTGGGTGCCTGCTTGGAGGCCTTGGCGCCAGCGGTACCAGCCGTAGGCGGCGACGCTGATGAACATGATCTGGCGTCCGGCCTGGCCCCAGAGGGTTGCCGGTGAGGCGGCACCGAAGACGTTGCCAAGAAAGACGGTCAGCAGGAGCACGTTGCCTGCGATCCCGATGGGCCATGCCCAGACTTTGCGGCGCATGCCGCCCAAGGCGCTGGCGAGCCCGAAAATATTGCCTAGCACTTCGCGAAGAACAAGCACAGATCCGCCTACGGGAATCTGTGCTTCGAAGAGCCATCGCAGAAAGTCCATGTCGTTCCTTCCCTCGAATGCCGCGATGGCTCCGGGGGTGTACGACAGCGCGATGCCGGGCGCACGGAGCGCCCAAAGCATGACTGTACGTGCTTCTCCCATCCAGACTTTAACTGTCGGTACCGGAATTCCACCAGTTCAACCGTCCGCCGCCGTGATTCCCGTGAAGGAAACGCGATGGCTCGCGGGTCGCGGACTATAACCGCCGGTTCGGAATTACACCGACCCCGGAGCACGTATGTGTATTGCTATTCTGACACAACTGGAGGAATGGCTGATGTATTCCCCGACCAATATGCAGGCAATTGCGTCATTGTTGTCACATTGCCGCGGTGCCGGTCACATTGCCGCGAGGCCGGCGGCGCGCAGCCGCTCAATCGCGGCAGCCGGATCCTCGTGGCCATAGACGGCGGATCCGGCAACGAACACATTCGCGCCGGCTTCGGCCGCCCGGACGATGGTCTCCTCCGTGACGCCGCCGTCCACCTGGATTGCCACGCCGATACCCGAGCCGTCGATCGCGGCACGCGCCCGACGGATCTTGGGCAGCGTCACGTCAAGGAAGGACTGCCCGCCGAAGCCCGGTTCCACGGTCATGATGAGGAGCATGTCCAGTTCGCTGAGCATGTCCAGGTACGGTTCCACCGGCGTGGCCGGACGAAGGGCCATGCCCGCCTTCGAACCGCGGGCACGGAGCTCACGGGCGAGCTTGATGGGGGCCATCGCCGCTTCCGCATGGAAGGTCACGGAAGCCACGCCTGCGTCGGCGTAGGCCGGTGCCCAGCGGTCGGCGTCGGCGATCATCAGGTGGGCGTCGAGCGGGACCGGGCTGACGGCCTGGATCCGCTCCACGACCGGCAGGCCGAGCGTCAGGTTCGGGACAAAGTGGTTGTCCATCACATCGACGTGGACGGCGTCGGCGTTGCTGATTCTCTTCAGCTCGGCTTCCAGGTTCACGAAATCCGCGGACAGGATGCTCGGGTTGATACAGCACTCAGTCAAGGCAGTTCCCTCAGTGTTGGTGGCGGTCTGGGTCGTTTGGCAATTCTCCAGCTTAGGCACGCGGGACTTTCAGCCGGGGAAAGACGCCGAAGGTTACGGCTTCTTCCGGATAAGGGCCAGGAACATCGCATCGGTTTGGTGCACGTGCGGCCACAGTTGGGCGGTCAACCCGTGCCCGGCGCCCAGGTTGCCGCTCAGGCTGACGGCATCCAGGGCCGCGCCGGAGTCCATCTGCTCCAGGTCGTCCCGCTTGCGCAGGACATCGCTGACGACGGCGGTGGTTTCGGCCGGGTGCGGGGAGCACGTCACGTACGCCACTACTCCGCCCGGCTTGACGGCGTCGATGGCCGAGTTAAGCAGTTCACGCTGCAACGGACCGAGATCGGCAAGGTCCTTGGGCGTCCGGCGCCACCGTGATTCGGGGCGGCGGCGCAGCGCGCCAAGGCCGCTGCAGGGAACGTCGACCAGCACGCGGTCGAAAGTCTCCGGTTGTTCCTTGCCGACGTCGCGCCCGTCGCCTACCCGTACGGTCCAGGCGTCCGCCGGGACCGCCGAGAGGGCTTGGCTGACCAGCTTTGCCCGGTGTTCCGCGGGCTCGTTCGCGAGGAGGGTCGCACCTTCCTGGTGGGCGAGGGCCGCCAGCAGCGCTGCCTTGCCACCGGGACCGGCGCACAGGTCCAGCCACTTCTCGCCGTCCTTGGCGGACTGTCCGAGGTCCACACCAGCGACGGCGCGGGCTACCAGTTGGGATCCGACGTCCTGGACGCGCGTGGTGCCTTCGCGGATGGAGGACATGCGCCCGAGGTCGCCGCCGCTGGACAGCGCCGAATCGATGACGAGTTCGCCGGGGGTGGCCCCGCTCTCCACGGCTTCATCAAGATTGCCGATGCCGGGCAGCGCCACGAGGTTCACCACCGGCGCCGCATTGTCGGCTTCGAGAAGTTCGGTGATTTCGCTCGCGGGACGTCCATGCATGACGAGGGACTGGCGCAGCGCCCTGACAATCCATTCCGGGTGCGCATGGCGTACGGAGGCGATCCTGGTTTCGTCGGTCTCGTTCTCCAGCAGGTGGTCGAGCCACTCTGGCAGCGTCTTGGCGGTGACTTTCCGAAGCACGGCGTTGATGAGCGACGACGGGCCGGCCCCGATGACCGCGCGGGCCAACCCGACCGTCTGGTCGAGTGCGGCGTGGGCAGGAACGCGCATGGCGAGCAATTGGTGGGCGCCAAGCCGCAACGCGTCAAGGACTGCCGGATCGAGTTGGGCGAGCGGCCGGTCGACACACTCGGCCAGGACGGCGTCGTACATCCCCTGGCCGCGCAGTGCCCCGTAGCTCAGCTCGGTGGCGAATCCGGCGTCGCGCTTGTCGAGGTGGTGGTGGCGGATCCGTGAGGGCAGCACGAGGTTCGCATACGCGTCTTCCGAAGCGACTGCGCGCAAGACTTCGAACGCCACCAATCGTGCCGGATCCGCGCGCCGGGTCCGCTGCGACGGTGCGTTGGTCGAGAAACCGCGCTGCGGGCCCCTATTGCGTTCGCGGCCTTGGGCGTTGCGGATGCTCTCGCCCCGGGGACCGCGGTTGCCGTGGCCCCCGCCGTCCCGATTCCCGCTGTTGTTAGGGCCGCGCCGGCCGGACTCATTCATTCGAATTCCACGCTTTCTGGTGTTGCCAAACCACGGGCCCAATCGGCCGACGGCATCATCTTCTTGCCCGCAGGCTGGATCCGCCCGAGCTGCACTGCATGGGATCCGGTCCCGACCAGGACGTTCTTACCGTCAACCCGGACCTGGCCGGGCGCAAGGTCGCGGATGTCCGGGCGCAATCCGACGGGCTCCAGCTTGACGCGCTGTCCGTCGAGCGTGGTCCAGGCTCCAGGTTCGGGCGTGACGCCGCGGGACCGGCGGTTGATGGCGAGGGCCGGTTGCGTCCAGTCGAGGCGGCCGTCGTCGAGCGTCAGTTTTGGCGCCAGAGAGACATCGCCTTGCTGGGGCTGGGGCGCCGCTTTGCCGGACTCGACGGCGGACAGCGTCTGGCTGAGCAGGACCGCCCCGCTGCGCGAGAGCCGCTCCAGCAAGTCGCCGGCCGTGTCTTCGGGGCGCAAGGTTTCAGTCAACGTCCCGAAGACCGGTCCGGTGTCGAGTCCTTCTTCCAGGAGGAACGTGGCGGCTCCGGTGATGTCGTCACCGGCGATGACTGAGCGTTGGACCGGCGCCGCGCCGCGCCAGGCAGGGAGGAGGGAGAAGTGGAGGTTGATCCAGCCGTGGCGTGGTACTCCGAGCGCGGCTTGGGGGACGAGGCCCCCGTAGGCGACGATCGCGGCGACGTCCGGCTCATACGAAGCGATCCGCTCGGTGGTCCCGGCGTCCACTTTCGAGGCGTGGATGATGTCGATGCCGAGTTCAGCCGCACGTGCCGCCACGGGAGACGGCGTCAGGATCCGCTTGCGGCCGGTCGGGGCATCCGGCCTAGTCAGCACGGCGACGATCTCGAATCCGGCCTCGATCAGCGCGTCAAGGGAAGGGACGGCGACAGCCGGGGTGCCGGCGAAGAGCACCCTCATTCGGCGGCCCCGAAGCTGCCGAAGCTCGAGCCCACGGTGTTGGCCCTCTTGGCCGTGGTCCGTTCAGTCACAGAGTGGTAGTTCGCCGCGCGGATGGCGCGGAGAGCGGTTTTCCGGTCCTCACCCTCCAGGCGGTCCGTGAACAGGATCCCGTCCAGGTGGTCGGTCTCGTGCTGGAAGCAGCGCGCGAGCATGCCCTCCGCCTCCACGGACACGGTGTTGCCGTTGATGTCCACACCGGTTGCACGGGTGGTCCTGCGGCGACGAACCGGGAACGCGAGTCCGGGAATGGAGAGGCAGCCCTCTACCTCGTCGGGCTGGAAGTCATCGCTGTTCTCAAGCACGGGGTTGATGATGTGGCCTTCCACCCCGCCGATCCGGTAGGTGAAGACCCTCTGGCTGACACCGATCTGCGGTGCGGCGAGCCCTGCACCGTCCACGTCCTCCATAGTCTCGGTCATGTCCGCCACCAGTTTGGCGAGCTCAGGCCCGAATTCCGTGACTGGATCAGCAACCGTGCGGAGCACGGGGTCGCCGATGATACGGATACTCAAAATGGCCATGTGCTGTCTTTCCTCACGATCGGCGAAGCTTCGGTCCCGGCAAAAGGGGCCTAGGCCAGTTTAGTTGAGCCTGCGGGCGCCGCAGCGGCAGGGTACGACGGCGGAGCTACCGGGAGCAGCGCCGTTCCCGCTGCGGCCACATCGGCAGACATCTCCCACACCCGCTTCAAGGCGCAGAACTTCCACCAGTGGTGCTTGAGTACGTCCGGATTGGCCCGCTGGGGACGCACTTCGGTCTCGCCGATAGCCACCGCAAGCAGGACCGGGTTCTCACCGTATTTCCACGGCTCCCACTCCCCTGCCACTGGATCCACGAGGCTTTCTTCGGCCTTCATGCCCGCAACCAGTTGCATCACTACCTTGTCGTCGAGCGGTTTCACTGTTCCGTCACGGGTTGTGCCTTTGGTCTTGTAGTCGATCAGGCAGACCCTGCCGTTGATTTTGGCGACGAGGTCCAAGGTTCCGGCGTAACCAACGCTTGAGTTCCAGACAGTAATCTCGGGAGCGATGGGCTCCACCCGGTACAGCTCCCACCATTCATCGAAGCGGGCCGCGAAGGCATCCTCGCCGTTCGAAGCGAGCTCTTCACGCGTTTCCTTGACGCGGTGCGCGCGTCCGAGGGTGCGGAGGGCCACTTGCTCGCAGTAGTTGTGCACGCGGTCGCCGCGGCGCGCGGCGTCGTCCCGGTACACCTCCGCGGCCTTGGCTGCCTTGTTGACGGCCTGCCGCATCTTGGCAGGACTGGAAAGATGTTGCGGGAGTTCCGGGTCCTTCGCCAAGCTGCTGGCGCCCATGTAGCCGAACCAGCCGTCCAGGGAATGGGCCTGCTGGCCGATCACCGTGGTGATGGAAGGGACCGAGAAGGTCTCGGACGTGGACCGGGCATACATCCGGCCGTATTCGGTGGCATGGGCAAGCAGTGGATCTGTCATAAGAAAACTCTTTCATACACCGCCGACAAGAAAACGCGGAGCCTTGGTGGCCGTCGACGGGACTTCCCTTATCCCGTAATTCACAAGGCCCCACGCATGGCGCGCAAGGTTCCTTGACTCACGGTGCCATAATTGGTCACGTCCTCGGCTACTGGAGCGCATCTTGGTCCTCGATATAACAACACTGCGAGTCGCCCTAGGCGTGGTCGCCCTGACCCTGCTCCTCTTGTTCTACGCATCCTTCAGGCGCACGCGGTCGTCCTACAACGGGTGGTGGTGCATCGCACTCCTCTTCTTCCTCGCAGGCAACCTTGCGTTCCTTCTCAACGGGACGCCGTATCAAGTCTGGGCGAATCCCTCGGGAAACGTCCTCCTGGTGGGCGGAGCGTTCAGTGTGTGGACCGGCGCCCGGTCCCTCAGGATGTTAGCGCCGCCTCGGTGGCAATTTGCCGCGGCCTGTGGCGTCACGGCCATCGCCTCCGTTTTGGAAAGCCCCGGTCACAACACGTGGTCCGGGGGCCTGGTCTATCTGGGATTCATGACTGTGGGAATCGCGTTGGCGTCCCGCGATCTGTGGCTACTTGATTCCAGCTACTCCCATGTGCACAAGTCGATGGCCTTGGCCGCGGGATTCCTGGCGGCCTACTATTTCTGCCGCCTGTCCGTGTATCTCGTCGAAGGTCCAAGCGGACCGAACTTCCGCCTGTATTTTGGCCCCTCCATGGCCAGCCTGGTCACGCTGATACTCCTGGTTGCCGTCTCGTTCAGCATGACCGCCCTCAGCAACGATCAGTTGATCAACCGGCTCAGCGAACGCGCTGCCCGCGACAACCTGACCGGGCTCCTCAACCGTGGCACGTTCATGGAGTTGGCCACCAAGGAGCTCGAGCGCCTGCACACCACAAACTCGGTCGCCTCATTGATCCTGGCCGATCTGGACCACTTCAAGGCGATCAATGACGAGTACGGTCATGCCGCCGGGGACACCGCACTGCAGGCGTTCGCGGCTGCGTGCACCGAGTCGGTACGATCCACGGACCTGGTCGGACGCTACGGGGGCGAAGAGTTCATCCTGCTTTTGCCGGGAGCCAGCCAGGAAAGGGCTGAAAGCATCGCGGCCGACATCAATCGCTCTTTGGCGGCAGCCAAGAGCCTCGACGACATCCACGTCCCAACGGTGAGTTATGGGGTCACGTCAACTGAGTTCGACGCCGTCGACCTCACCGCGATGATTGCGGCCGCCGATGCGGCCCTCTACGAAGCAAAGTCACTCGGAAGGAACCGGGTGGTCCGGGCGTCACCCCTTGCGTGATTGGGCGATGGATCCACGAGCAACGACAAGGGGTCCTGTGCGAAACATGAACAATGTTTCGCACAGGACCTCTTCTTGGTGGGCGATACTGGGTTCGAACCAGTGACCTCTTCGGTGTGAACGAAGCGCGCTACCACTGCGCCAATCGCCCGTGCACAAGAAGACTAACCGACCCCGGCCGGAATTCAAAAATCCGGAAAGTATCGGGCCGGCCGGCTAGGCAACAACCAGGAAAATGCCCACGAATCACAAGCGTGTAACTCGCAAATTCCGCGCCAATTCAAGGAACTTACGCCCATTGCTCACGATTCCGGCAGATCGATTTGGAGTTTCCCGGAACCTCCTATAGAGTTTTTACTCGTCGGAAAGCGACGGAATGCCCCCTGCGGGCAGGCCGCCGAAGAAGACTATGCGGACGTAGCTCAGCTGGTAGAGCACCACCTTGCCAAGGTGGATGTCGCGAGTTCGAATCTCGTCGTCCGCTCGCAGGACACTGTCACGGCATTGACTTCTTGGAGCCCCAGGAATCGTGCTTACACGGTGGGTTGGCCGAGAGGCGAGGCAGCGGCCTGCAAAGCCGTATACACGGGTTCGAATCCCGTACCCACCTCGGTGAAAACCTTGGTTTCCGGTCCAGGCCGGATTGCATTTGGGCGATTGGCGCAGCGGTAGCGCGCTTCCCTGACACGGAAGAGGTCACTGGTTCGATCCCAGTATCGCCCACCAAGGCAAGGCAACTTGCTTGTTGATGAACGTCCGGCCCCGGCCGGATGACCATCATGTGCGGACGTAGCTCAGCTGGTAGAGCACCACCTTGCCAAGGTGGATGTCGCGAGTTCGAATCTCGTCGTCCGCTCCATTTCCTCCATCGCAATTGCACTTGGTCAAATGCAGTGACACCGTTCAAGCAGCTCCGCCGGAGCTGCTTTTTTTGTGCCCGCAGCCACCCACTACGCCCCGCCTACCTGTGTCGCCCACCCGAAAGATCAGCAGAACTGATCAATACCACTCAGCAAAAATCACTTTATCCAATGTGATTCAGCTCGCATACTTTTCTTCAGGCCTAATTCGTCCACGCCCACACGCAGGAGCACATGGTGAATCAACAAACTCTCGTCCGCTCGATCATGAGGAAGAAACCCATTGACGACATCGAGGAGGAAAGCAAGCACAGCGGGCTCTTCAAAAGCCTGGGCCTCTGGCAACTGACGGCCATCGGCGTCGGCGGCATCATCGGCGTCGGGATCTTCTCCTTGGCCGGGCTCGTGGCGCACGGAAGCGCGGATACCCCGGGTGTCGGCCCGGCCGTGCTGATCTCGTTCCTGGTTGCGGGCCTTGCCTCTGCGGCCGCGGCACTCTCCTACGCCGAATTCGCGGGCATGATCCCCCGCGCCGGATCCGCCTACACCTATGGCTACGTCGCCCTTGGCGAGGTCATCGGATGGTTCATCGGCTGGGACCTGCTGCTGGAGTACATCGCAATCGTTGCCGTCGTCGCGATCGGCATCTCGGGCTACTTTGACGCATTCCTCGCCGGAATAGGCATCCACATGCCCACCTGGATGACCTCCACCGTGGACGAGGGGAAGGGCGGGGTCATCAATCTTCCGGCCATCCTGGTCTGCCTGCTGGTCACCTGGATCCTGAGCCGCGGAACCAAGGCGTTTGGCCGCTTCGAACTCGTGGCGGTGGCCATCAAAGTGGTGCTCATTCTGTTCATCATCGGTCTGGGCATCTTCTACATCAACACCAACAACTACAACCCGTTCATGCCCAGCGGCTTCGGGCCGGTCCTGGCCGGCTCCGCAACGGTCTTCTTCGCAGTGTTCGGCTATGACGCCATGAGTACAGCCGCGGAGGAAGCCAAGGACGGCAAGAAGCACATGCCCAAGGCAATCGTCCTCTCGCTTGTCATCGCCATGCTCCTCTACGTAGCGGCCACCCTGGTACTTACCGGCATGCAGAACTACAAGGACATCAACCCCACCGCCGGTTTCGCCTCCGCCTTCACCGGAGTCGGATTGCCCGTCATCGCCACCATCATCTCCGTATTCGCGGTCCTGTCCATCCTGACCGTGATGCTGACCTTCCTGCTCGGCGTCACCCGTGTCTGGTTCTCCATGAGCCGTGACGGCCTGCTCCCGGGCTGGTTTGCGGGGACCGACAAGCACGGCACCCCGCAGCGCGTCACGTGGATCGCAGGCATCGCCTCGGCGCTGCTCGCCGGCGTCTTCCCCATCAAGGCCGTCGCCGACCTGACCAATATCGGCATCCTCGCGGCGTTTGTGGTGGTGTGCTTGTCAGTCATCATCTTCCGCTACAAGAAGCCCAATGCGCCCCGTACCTTCCGGCTGCCGTTCATGCCGGTGGTTCCGGCCTTCGGAATGCTCGCATCCGGCTTCCTCATGCTCCAGCTCCATTGGGAAACCTGGCTGCGTTTTGTGGTGTGGCTGGTCATCGGACTGGTCATCTACTTCAGCTACGGTCGCAAGCACTCCTTGATGAATCCGGACAGCCCCCGCCACCAGGAGCTTTCTCCCGAGAAGCAGCTGTGACCTTTTCCAAGGATCGTTTGACATTCCAGTCAAATTTTCCCTTGGCACCTCCAAGGTCTCGGGTTAGGATCGAGAACGGAGGAGCGAACTGGCTCCGTGATTGAAGGGAGGTGCCCGTGGGATTACTTGACGATCTGAAGGGCAAAGTTCAGGACCTCGTTGGTGGCAGTGAAGAAGCCATCAAGGACGGGATCGAATAGACCGCCGATTTTATCGACGACTAGATGCGGTTCAGAGAGCCGCTTCCGAGTTCGTGGACAACCTCGACGGTGACGCTGAAAGGGCTACGGCCTGGACAGCTCCCTCCGCCAATGAGGCTCCGTAGCCGGTTCTGCCGGCCAGAGCTCCCGATTACAGTTACGTCAACGGGGCACCGGTCCCGCCGCGAGGCGCCGCCGGTGCCCTTGGCGTTTAACTGTTGCCGCCTCGGCACGCGCACCAAGGCTCCGGTAACGTGATGGTCTATGCCAGCGTCATCACTCCACACCGGACAGCCACGTCCAGCTTCCGCCTCCCGGCAGCTCTCCCGCCCGCTTGTTGCTGGAATCGTGACCGCGCTGGTCGGTTTTACTTCTTCCTTCGCAGTAGTGCTCGCAGGCCTCCGGGCGATGGGGGCCACCCAGGAACAAGCCGCCAGCGGGCTCCTGGCCCTCACCCTCGCCTTCGGGCTCGGCGTGCTCTGGCTTTCCTTGCGCTCCCGCTTGCCTGTCACCCTTGCGTGGTCGACGCCAGGGGCCGCTTTGCTGGCGGGAACCGGAGTGCCCGACGGCGGGTGGCCGGCCGCCGTCGGCGCCTTCCTCATCGCTGGTGTACTGATCGCCTTGACCGGGCTCATTCCGGCGCTTGGCAAGCTAATGGCGAAGATTCCCACGGCCCTCGCCCAGGCGATGCTGGCCGGAGTGCTTTTGTCCCTCTGCCTTGCCCCGTTCAAAGCCTTGGGCACCGCTCCCCTCTTGGTGGCTCCGGTGATCCTCTGCTGGCTGGTCATGATGAAGCTGGCACCCCGCTGGTCGGTCCCTGCCGCATTGCTGGTGGCACTCGCAGTCATCGGAATCTACATCGTGGTCAACGGCGTGGATATTCCTGTGAACCGACTGTTGCCTGAGTTGCAGTGGACCACCCCTGCTTTCACTCCCACCACAGTGGCCGGCATCGCCCTGCCGTTGTTCATTGTCACCATGGCTTCCCAAAACATTCCGGGGGTGGCCGTGCTGAAGTCCTTCGGGTACACCGTCCCGTGGCGCCAGTCGATGCTGGTGACCGGCGCAGGGACCGCGCTGGGGGCTCCCTTTGGCGGGCATGCGATCAACTTGGCGGCGTTGAGCGCTGCGCTGGCGGCAGGGGAAGAGGCAGGTGAGGACCGAGGCCGGCGCTGGATCGCGGCCTTCACGTCAGGCCTGGCCTACCTCATGCTGGCAGCCTTCTCCGCCGCGTTGGTGACCGTTGTGGCGGCGGCACCGCCAGGGCTCCTGGAAGCCGTCGCGGGCTTGGCCCTGCTGGGCACCCTGGCATCCGCCATCGCCTCTGCCCTGGCTATTGCCGAAGAACGCATGGGGGCCTCCGTGACGTTCCTGATCGCGGCCTCGGGCCTCAGCTTCGCCGGGATTGGCGCCGCGTTCTGGGCGCTTGCCGCCGGAATCCTGGTGCGTTGGGTCCTGAAAAACAGGGAACCCCAAAAGTAGAGTGGGGCAGCCTGCCCCAATCTCTACGACGGCTCGTGGTTTTGGCCCTCGCGCGCCAGGGCGGTCAGACGGGACACGGCGCGGAAGTACTTCTTCATGTACCCGCCAGTCATCATTTCCTCAGTGAAGAGCTTGTCGAAGGGCACACCGCTGGCAAGGATCGGGACGTCCTTGTCGTACAGGCGGTCGGCCAGTACCACGAAGCGTAGGGCGACGGCCTGCTCGGTAATGGTTTCGACGTCGCGCCAGACAACAGCATCGATGCCTGCGATCAGCTTGCGATAGCGGCTGGGGTGGACACCGGCGAGGTGGTCGATCAGGCCGCGGAAGTCGTCCACGGCCACGGTCTGGCCGTCGAACTCGGCGTGCATCTGCCGTTTGAGGTCTTCGGTCTTCAAGGGTGCCGGAGCCGCGGGCAAGCCGCGGTGCCTGAAGTCTTCCCCGTCGATCCTGACAACATCGAACTGGTCCGCAAGGACCTGGATCTCCCGCTGGAAGTCGACGGCGGCAAAGCGGCCGTCTCCCAGTGAACCAGGCAGAGTGTTGGATGTGGCAGCGAGCTTCACACCGGCGTCGGACAATTCACGCATGAGGCGGGACATCAGCACCGTGTCGCCCGGATCATCGAGCTCGAATTCGTCAATGCAGACAAGCTTGTAGCTGCTCAGAGCCTCCACGGTTTTCCGGAAGGAGAGGGCGCCCACGAGGTTGGTGTACTCCACGAATGTCCCGAAGGCTTTCGGACCCGGAGCCGAGTGCCACAGGGAGGCCAGCAAGTGGGTCTTTCCGACGCCGAATCCGCCGTCGAGGTAGATGCCGGCCCTGGTGCTGGCCTTCTTGCTGAAAAGCCGCTTGAACAGGCCGTCTCCGTCGCCGGCTCCGACCGTCGCCCCAAACGCTTCCAGGGACTTGACCGCTGCCGCCTGGCTGGGCTGGTTCGGATCAGGCCGGTAGCTCTTGAAGGACACCTCGCCGAACCGTGGAGAAGGGTAGAAACCCTTGAGAATCTCATCCGCTGAGACCGCCGGCGTGCGCGCGGCGAGCTGTTCGATCTGTACCAATGCGGTCCGTTCTTCGTGTCGTAAGTCCCCAGCAAGAATACCGGCAATGCCATGCCCCGGGCGGACACGTGATGAAGGCCATATTTCACCATATGAACGGGGAGGAGCTTTAGTCCCCGGCCCTCGATACTGTGGGACTAAAGCCCGGGCATGTCCTAACGCCCGGTGCCGCCCGGTGTCAGTGAAAGTGTCAGTGAAAGGCCATACCAATGTCCTACCCCGTTGAACAGAACGAAAAGTTCGCCGCGTACGCCCACCCCGAACGTCTGGTGTCCACCGAGTGGCTTGCCGCAGCCCTTGAAGGCGGCGCGCTTGGCGACGGCAAGCTGGTTGTTGTCGAATCCGACGAAGACGTCCTCCTGTACGAGACCGGCCACATTCCGGGCGCGGTCAAGATCGACTGGCATACGGACCTGAACGATGAAGTCACCCGGGATTACGTCGATGGTGAAGCCTTCGCGGCCCTGGCGGCCGCCAAGGGCATCTCCCGGGACACCACTGTGGTGATCTACGGCGACAAGTCCAACTGGTGGGCCGCTTACGCCCTCTGGGTTTTCACACTTTTCGGCCACGAGGACGTCCGGCTCCTGGACGGCGGCCGCGACAAGTGGATCGCCGAGGGCCGCGACATCACCACCGACATCCCCCAGCCCGCCCCGGGCGAGTACCCCGTGATCGACCGGAACGACGCCCCGATCCGTGCCTTCAAGGATGACGTGCTGGCCCACTTCGGCAAGCCGCTGATCGACGTCCGCTCCCCTGAGGAATACACCGGCCAGCGCACCCACATGCCTGCCTACCCCGAAGAGGGCGCCCTGCGCGGGGGGCACATCCCCACCGCGGCGTCCATCCCGTGGGCACGCGCCGCTGCCGAAGACGGCACGTACCGTAACCGGACCGAACTTGAGGACCTCTATCTCGGGGAAGCGGGCCTCACGGAAGGCGACGACGTCGTGGCCTACTGCCGTATCGGCGAGCGTTCCAGCCACACCTGGTTCGCCCTGAAGTACCTGCTTGGTTTCGAAACGGTCCGCAACTACGACGGTTCCTGGACGGAGTGGGGCAACGCGGTGCGCGTCCCGATCGCCAAGGGCGCTGACCGGGGCTCCGTCCCCGCACTCGCCGGAAAGTAGTCCGGAATCTCCGGGCCCTGCCCGATGGGCCTGCCACATTGGCTAAGCCATATTCAAGCAACAGGAGCCAGACCGGCCCGGACTTGCGTAAGCTGGAAGTGATGAGTACTTATACTTTGCCCGCCGCATTGGCGGAAATTGTCGATGACTTCCAGGCACTGACCGAGCCCGATCGCCTTCAGCTGTTGCTTGAGTTCTCGCGTGGGCTCCCGGCTTTGCCGGAACGGCTGCTGGACCACCCTGAGCTGCTGGAACAAGTGGTGGAGTGCCAGTCGCCGCTGTTCCTGACCATTGAACAGGAAAAGAACCCCGACGGCGTCGCTTACCGTTTGTTCTTCAAGGCACCGCCGGAGGCACCTACCACGCGCGGCTTCGCGGGGGTTCTGCACGAAGGACTGGATGGGCTGACTGCCGCGGAGATCCTGGCTGTACCGGATGACATGCCGGAACTGCTGGGCCTCACCCGGGCAATCACTCCCCTGCGCATGCGTGGCATGACGGCCATGCTGGGGCGGATCAAGCGCAAGGTCGCCGCGGCGGACCGCTTGTTGTCCTGATCCGGGATACCGGGAATGGCCAAGAAACAGGCTTCACAGGGAACGCCGGCCACAGCCGTACTGGCTGCGGCCGGCGTTCCTTTCACGCTGCACCCCTATGCGCACGATCCTTCGGCGCCCAGCTACGGGCTTGAAGCGGCCGAGGTCCTCGGTATCGATCCCGAGCGGGTCTTCAAGACTTTGATGGTGGACATTGACGGCAAGCTGGCGGTAGGCATAGTTCCGGTCAGCGGCACGCTGGATCTCAAGGCAATCGCGGCAGCTCTCGGATCGAAGAAGGCCACCATGGCCGACCCCAAGATGGCCGAGCGGCGCACCGGCTATGTCCTGGGCGGGATTTCCCCGCTGGGCCAGCGCCAGCCGTCGCCAACTGTACTCGACGAATCGGCGTTGGCCTTCGGCACGGTCCTCGTGTCCGGTGGACGCCGGGGCCTGGACATCGAGCTGGATCCCGCAGACCTTATCCGGCTGACCGGCGCTCGGACTGCCTCTATCGGCAGCCCCTAGCAAACGCCGGCAGTAGCACCGGCATGCTCACGCCGACACAGGCCCGCCGCGGGGCGTGAGGTGCGGGGCGAGCCATGAGCGGACCAGGCGCTCCCACTTCTGCGGATCCACATTCCACTCCTTCGTGTGGCGCGCGCCTTCGAAAGGTTCGAAGGTGACCATGTCGGGATTCTTTTCAGCGAGGCTGGCCGAGGGTTCGTAGGGAACATACTCATCGTCCACGCTGTGGATGACCAGGGTTGGAGTCCGCAATTCGACGGCGCGGGCATCCCAGTCCATCGCCTTCAAGTCGACGGGCGCGGCCAGGCCGGTCAGGCGCCTGCCCAACGGGTGCCCCAACATCAGCTGCCCGTAACGGCCCACGGCGTAGGGGATCCTGTTGATCTGCGCGTGGTGCGCCAGGACGTTGACCCAGTTGATCACGGGTGCGTCCAGGACCATGGCCCTGATCACATGGCGGTGATGCGAGAGATCGGCCGTCTGCAGGCAGATCGCCCCGCCCATCGACCACCCGAACAGGACCACTTCGTGGGCGCCGTGCGCGAGTGCGTACTCAATGGCGGCGTCGACGTCGTGCCATTCCGTCGACCCCAGGCCGTACCGCCCGTCCGGGGCAGACGGCGCCAGGCCGTCGTTCCGGTAGGAAATGAGCAGGCTGTTGAGCCCAAGGTCGTGCGCTACGCGCGCGGCTCGCAAGCCTTCGAGCCGCGTGGCCCCACGGCCATGGACCATGATCGCCCAGGTTTTCGCCGGTTTCCCGGCGCTTGACGGAACCAGCCACGCAGGCGCCTGCCCACCCTCGACGTCGATCTGTATGTCTTCGGAGTCCAGGCCAAGCGCCGCCGGGGAGTCGTACACAGCACCGCTCCACCACCCGCGCCGGGCCGTCGACAGATCCCCGCTATAGACTTCCTCGACTTCGCGCTGCACCGTCCGTTCGGCGGGCGAATAGGATATGATCCGCCCGATCCGCGCGAACCCTGTCCCGCCCGCGAAGAAGAGGCTGAACACGCCGTCGACGGTGGTGTCCGGGGTGGCCGCGAGAATGACCTGGAGCCCCTTATCACCGCGTACCACCGCCAACACCTCCTGGTCGGCCTCGCGCGTTGAGGGGGTAATGACACGCCGGGCAAAATAGGCTGCGAGCGCAGAAGACCCTGCGCCCAGCAAGCCGGCGATGCTGCTTCCAGCAACGATCCCCGCAACGGCCCATTTGGCGCGGACGGACATTTTCGCACCGGTCTCAACGTTTGGCGCAGCTCGGGTCATGGATGCCATGTGACCATTCTCCCGGTTGCGGGGCAGTGTTCCGAACAGCGCCCTCTGTGGCGTTTCCTCGCGGGAGGCAACACCGCGGCGAGAACAGAATTGCCGCGCGAAACCATGCCTCCCGGCACGGCTCAGGTCTACGCTGTAGCCATGAGTGAACCAATCGTCATCCTTACCGAAGAGCCTCTCGGCCCGGACGACCGCGTCAATATTGCCAAACTGATCGACGGCGGAGACTCGCCCCTGGTGGTGCTGGTGCCCGCAAACACCGAACGGCATTTGTTGGTGGACTTCCTCGAGAACCTCTCGTTGCTTGAAGTAGCCAAAGCATTCCGGGATCTGCTCGCGGAGGCGCCGGATCCGCAGTCGGAGCGGGCCCAGGCTGCCGAGGCCTTGTCGGCGTCGCTCGCGGCCCTGGATGGGCTGGGTGGCGGGGTGACTGGTGAAATCGTCGACGGCGGCGCGGTGGCCGGCTTGGTGTCCAAGGTCAAGGCTCTCAATGCCGCGCAGGCCGTCGTCGTGACCCGCCCGCACGCGATCGCCGATACCTTCCATACAGATTGGGCGAACAAAGCCCAGGATCAGTTGGGGCTGCCCGTCCTGCATCTCTATGCCGGCTCGGGATTTATCGGCGACTCGTGAGCGTTGAGTGAGCATGAGCACTGCAGATAACAGGAAGTACTTCCAAGCCGCGGACCCCTTGGCCAGGGTTCCCCTCCAGGATGTCCCGAAGGACGGGCAATGCGTGGAGAAAACGGACGCCGAGTGGCGCGAGGAACTTACCCCGGAGGAGTTCAGGGTTCTTCGCCAAGCCGGAACGGAACGCCCGTACACGGGTGAGTACTGGGACACCCATACGGCAGGCGTCTACCAGTGCCGCGCGTGCGGCGCAGAGCTTTTCACCAGCAACGAGAAATTCGATTCCCATTGCGGCTGGCCGTCCTTCTGGGCACCACTCGCGGAAGGCACAGTCCGTTACATCCACGACCGTACTTTGGGAATGGAACGGGTGGAGGTCCGCTGCGCCAATTGCGATTCCCACTTGGGGCACGTTTTCGAGGGTGAGGGCTACGGCACACCTACTGACCAGCGGTATTGCATAAATTCCGTTTCGCTCAGGCTTGTCGAGTCCCGGGCCGGGCAGTAGCGCCAAGCTACCGGCAGTCCCCAAGGCCAGCCCTCCCCGGGCTGGATCTTCCGGGGCTGCCGGAGCCACTTGCGAAAGAGTTTCTTATGCTCGAGCCACTTTTGAATTAGCGACTCTGGCCGCTTGCTACGCTCGCCTCAGAACAATGATTCTTGAGGAAAGGCACCGTTGACGATGACCATCACCGTTACCACCACCCGTCCGCGCATCACCTCTGACAACCGGGACTGGATTTCCCTGAAGGCCGCGGCCACTGCCCTCCAGGCGTTCCAAAGCCAGGACGGTTCCATCCAGGACTCCCTCCACCACGAGGCTGCCCGGGCATACACCGCCACCATCACGGAAGCCATCAAGAGCATGGCCCCTGCGTTCCCGCATGACGCCGCCTATCTCGAACTCCTGGTCGCGGACTTCGGCCGCTGGGCCGACGCCGGCTTCGGAGTTCCGGACTTCCTCGACTCACTGCTGGCCTTCCAGCCGCAGGAACACCGCGAAGACGGGCTCCAGCACCTCGTAGTGTTCCCCATGTACACCCAGAACGGCAGCACGAGCCGTCTCGTGGAAGCGGTCCTGATCGAGGTGATCTGGCCCGAGTTCATCGGCGCCTTGGAGGCCGGCGACTACTCCAACAAGCTGTTCGTACCCATCCGTTTCGTGGATTTCACTCCCGGGTACGACACGAATTCGGCCGTCCTCTTCCCCGAGACCGTTGCAGTGCGGGAAACGCCTGCCTTCACGTGGGGCGCCATCTTCGCAGACCGCGAGGCCGCCCGCTTCCGCCGCGTGCTCAAAGCAGCCGCCGCAACGACGTCCCTGCAGCTTCCCCCAGATGCCGCCGAGCTGCTGGATGACCAGGAACTCACGCAGCGCACGTTCGTCATGTGGGACCTGATCCACGACCGCACCCACATGCGCGGCGACCTTCCCTTCGATCCGTTCATGATCAAGCAACGGATGCCGTTCTTCCTCTACTCGCTCGAGGAGCTCCGCTGCGACCTGACGGCTTTCCGCGAATCCGTCCGGATCGAAAAGGACGAGGATGCCTCCCCGGACGCCCGGCGCCACGCGAAGCTCGTGCAGTACGCCGTCATCTTCGACCGCATCTTCCGCTTCGCGATCACCGGCAACCGGGTCCGCAACTACGACGGACTGGGCGGCCAGCTCCTCTTCGCCTGGATGCACCAGCACCACGTCCTGCACTGGACCGACAGCAAGCTCAGCATCGACTGGGACGAGGCAGCCGACGTCGTGATCGAGCTCGGTGCCCGGATCGAAGAACTGTACTGGCGCTCGATCGACCGCCCCAAGGCCGCCCACTGGCTTGCAGCGTATAAGCTCATTTCCGGTACGGTCACTCCGCACCCCGCTTCGGTCTGGGCGAAGGGCCCGGAGGCACTGCCGCTCGACGGGCCGCCCCGCGGCCTCACAGACCAGGTCCTCGACGACGAATTCCCCCTGTCCATGTTCTACGAAGCACTGGAGAAGAAAATGCGTCCGATCATCGAATCAACCACCGGTATCACCGGGCAGACCGCAGCCTCATGACCGGCGGACCGCTGACTGTCGTCGTCACAGGTGGCAGCAACTCTTCCGGCATCGCCGTGGCCCGCGCCTTCGCGCTGGCCGGGCACCGGGTCTTCACCATCGGCTCAAACGAGGCCCGAATCGAGGCTGCAGCGGCCGAAGCGGGCGACGACGTCACTCCCCTCGTATGCGATCTTTCCCGGCTTGAGTCCGTGCGCGAACTCGCCTCGGAGATCCACGGGAGCACGGAAAGGGTCGACGGCGTCATCCATCTGGTGGGAGGGTGGCGCGGAGCCAAGGGAATCGAAGACCAGCCGGACGAAGACTGGGCCGCCCTTGAGCAAAGCGCCATCACCACCCTGAGGAACGTCTCCAGGGTCTTCTACAAGGATCTCGCCTCTTCCCCCACGGGCCGTTTCGCCATGGTGAGTTCGACGGCGGTCGCCGCACCTACCGCCGGGGCCGCCACCTACGCGGCGGCCAAGGCTGCCGCGGAGACCTGGACCCTGGCCGTGGCTGACGGTTTCCGCCGCGATCAATCAGGAAACAAGAACGAACCAACGGAGCAGCACAGCGCCGCCGTCGTCTTCGTGGTGAAGTCGCTCCTGGACGCGGCGATGCGGCGGGAGCACCCGGAGCGGAAATTCCCCGGGTACACGGACGTCGAGGACTTGGCGGCGGCCGCCGTCGGGCTCTTCGACAAGCCTGCAGCGGAACTGAACGGACAGCGCCTCCTCCTGGCCAAATAGACTGAAAGCGTGAATGAACAAGTGACGAGCACTACAGAAGAATTCCCGGCTGCCCTCGACACGGAAGCCGTTGGGCGCCTCCACGATCCCTCCGTCCGCGGTTTCGCCTCGGACAACTACTCAGGCGTCCACCCTGAAATCCTGGCGGCCCTGGCCGCAGCCAATGGCGGCCACCAGGTCTCTTACGGGGAGGACCAGTACACGGAGCGGCTCCAGGAAGTCATGGAGGAGCACTTCGGCGCAGGCATCGAATGCTTCCCCGTCTTCAACGGGACTGGCGCGAACGTGTTGTCCCTGCAGTCGCTGCTGCCGCGCTGGGGTGCGGTCATCTGCGCATCGACCGCCCACATCAACATGGACGAGAACGGCGCACCGGAGCGGATCGGCGGCATCAAGCTTCTCCAGGTCCCGACGTCGGACGGCAAGCTGACCCCGGAATTGATCGACCGCGAAGCGTGGGGCTGGGGCGACGAACACCGCGCGCAGCCCCTGGCCGTCTCCATCACGCAGACCACGGAGCTCGGCACGTGCTACACGCCGGAAGAAATCCGGGCGATCGCCGACCACATCCATGCCAAGGGCATGAAACTGCACATGGACGGCGCCCGGCTCGCCAATGCTGCCGCCCACCTTGGCGTGCCCTTGCGGACGTTCACCCGCGACGCCGGCGTCGACATCTTGTCCTTCGGCGGCACCAAGAACGGGCTGCTGTTCGGCGAAGTAGTGGTCGCCCTGAATCCCGAGGCCGCCCACGGGCTGAAGTTCCTGCGCAAGATGAACATGCAACTGGCCTCCAAGATGCGCTTCATCTCGGTCCAGTTCGTCGCGCTTCTGGAGTCCGGGCTGTGGCTTCGCTCAGCGGAACACGCGAATGCCATGGCCTCACGGCTGCGTGCGGCGGTCGACTCCATCGAGGGCGTGGAGCCTACGCAGGCCACGGAGTCCAACGGCGTCTTCGCGGTACTGCCCGCCGGCGTCGCGGATCGCCTTCGCTCCTCCTTCAAGTTCTACGACTGGAACGAAGCGAACCGGGAGGTGCGCTGGATGTGTTCCTTCGACACCACCGAAGAAGACATCGATTCCTTCGTTGCCGCAATCAAGCGCGAACTGGCCGCGGCATAGGCCGCAGGACGGGGCGGCGTGGCTTCAAGGTTTCGCCGCCCCGGACACATAATCTGCGAAGGTGAACGCACTCGCACAGGTTCCCGCGGATTTCTTGCATGCGTTGGGAACGCTACGAAAAGCAAAGTGCCGGAGCGAGCTGCGGCTCGCGGAAATCCCGGCGCCCTCCCGCTTGGCCCCCTACGCCGTTGCCCTGGGGGCAGAGGTATTCAGCCGGTCGACGCGTCCCGGCCGGACCCCGGTCCATGGCCCCGCCGCCATGGCATTTTCCAGCGAAAACACACCGGGTTCCCCCGGCGCGGCCGACGACGAAGACGACGAGCTTGCAACAGGCCGGTTCATCTTGCTCCATGATCCCGACGGCTCGGCTGTATGGGACGGCGAATTCCGGATCGTCACCTATATCCGCGCCCAGCTGGAAGCCGACATGGGCAATGACGCCATGCTCGGTTCCGTTGCGTGGACATGGCTCGTGGACTCCCTGGAGAACCATTCAGCCCAGTACCGGGCGGCTGGCGGAACGGCCACGCGCATCCTGTCCGAGAGCTTCGGCACGTTGGCCGAAAGACCTGAAACCATCGACATCGAACTCCGCGCCTCATGGACACCAGCGTCTTCCGATGTCCAGGCCCATCTGGAGGCATGGTGCGATATGGTCTGCACGTTCGCGGGGCTCCCTCCCCTGCCTCCCGGTGTCACGCCCCTGCCAAATCGGCGGCTCACATGAAGCCTGTGAAGGTGTGCTGGAGCCCTTGGCCGGACCGGCCGGGCACAGAGTCGGTAAACTGAAGGCACCATGACCCCTGAAAATCTGGAACCCACCACAGCCGGCGCTCCGGCTGCTGATCCCACACCACACATCACGGTAGACGGCTTCGAAGGCCGAATACCCGAGATCATCGATCTGGATGCCCCGCGCGAGGGGGTGCCGCTTGTCATCGACACCCTGTCCGGCCTGGAGCGGTGCGCCGCTGCCATCGCCGCGGGATCCGGCCCCGCCGGGGTCGACGCCGAAAGAGCCTCCGGCTTCCGCTACGGGCAGCGCGCCTTCCTCGTGCAGATCAGGCGCGACGGCGCAGGCACCTGGCTGATCGATCCCGAACCCTTCGATGACCTGAAAATCGTCAACGAGGCGCTGCGCGGCGTCGAGTGGATCCTGCACGCCGCGACGCAGGATCTTCCGTGCCTGGCCGAGCTTGGCATGTGGCCCGACAAGCTCTTCGACACGGAGCTCGCCGCACGCCTTGCCGGGCTGCCCCGCGTAGGCCTGGCGGCCGTCATAGAGCAGCTCCTGGGCTTCGGCCTCGCCAAGGAACACTCGGCCGCCGACTGGTCCACCCGCCCCCTCCCGGAACCCTGGCTGCGGTACGCGGCCCTCGACGTCGAGGTGCTCGCCGAACTGCGCGAAGAACTGATCGAACTCCTGGAAGCGGATGGCAAGCTGGATTTCGCCGAACAGGAATTCGCCGGAATCCTCGGAGCAGGCCTTCCCGCCCCGCGGGTGGACCCGTGGCGCAAGACCTCCGGACTGCACCAGATCCGTGACCGCCGCCAATTGGCTGCCGTGCGCGAACTTTGGTACGAACGGGATCAGCTCGCTCGGAAACGGGATGTTGCTCCCAGCCGCCTCATTCCCGACTCCGCCTTGGTCGCCGCCGCCAAGGCCATGCCCACAACCGTTCCGCAGCTCCTGGCCACCAAAGGTTTCCACGGACGGGCGGCACAGCGCGAAGCACCACGCTGGCTGCGCTGCATTGCCGGCGCGAGGACCACCGACGACCTTCCGCCGCTCCATCTTCCAACCAATGCTCCCCCGCCGCCTCGTGTCTGGACAGACCGCGATCCCGAAGCCGCGGCCCGGCTCGGGACTGCCCGGCCCCGGCTACAAGAGGCCGCCGATGGGCTCAAGCTTCCCGTGGAGAACCTGCTCACCCCGGATTACATGAGGCGCGTGCTGTGGCGGCCGCCGTCGGACATCACCGTGGAGTCCGTGTCGGAAGAATTGCGCGCCCTTGGCGCCCGCGAGTGGCAAATCGCCATCACGGCGCCGATCCTCACCGAGGCGTCACTGAATCCGCAGCCGTTGCCCCCCAAGGAGCCCAAAGAGCCGCGGACCCCGGCGTCCAAGGAACGGACCCCGGCGCCCTGAACCGAGGTTTCCGCCTCCCCTGGGACCCTGGCTCACAAACAAGCCCTCCCGGCC